>CAZXTW010000059.1:0-15395 GCA_964643525.1 uncultured Roseivirgaceae bacterium | reverse complement strand
TAAACACATCAAGGGCCTCGTTATCAAGGGCCAAAAAAGCGGCCTGGTCCATTTCGTAAATGGCTTTCAGGGTAAGCCCGTCAGGCTTGGCAGCGTCTGGGTTGTCAAACCGGTTCTGGTTGTCAAGCACGGCATATAACACATCAGGGTTGCTCAGGCTTACGTCAAGGCCTATGCGGCCCCTGTACTGGTCAGTAGGCAGGCCTTCCATACTTTTGGCCCAGGTTTCGCCCCCGTCAGTACTTTTATAAATGGCAGTACCCTGCCCGTTGCCGTTAAAATTCCATGCGCGGCGGGTACGCTCCCAGGTGGCAGCCCACAACACATTGGGGTTGGTGGGGTGTATAATCAGGTCAATTACACCGGTACTGTCGTTAACAAACAGGGTTTGCTTCCAGGTTTGGCCACCGTCAACGGTTTTGTACAGCCCCCTTTCAGGGTTGTGCGAATACAGGGCCCCAATGGCTGCCACCCACACCACATCTGGGTTATCAGGGTGCACTACCACACGGCCGGTATGGTGGGTAGCCTCCAGGCCTATGTGCGTCCACGTGGCACCGGCATCTGTACTTTTGTACATGCCAGAGCCTGCATAGCTTGAGCGGCTGCTGTTGTTCTCGCCCGTGCCTACATACACTACCTGGTCGTTGCTGGGGGCCACGGCAATATCGCCCACTGTAATGGCCCCCTGGTGGTCAAACACCGGGGTAAAAGATATGCCACTGTTGGTAGTTTTAAACACCCCGCCAGAGGCATAGGCCACATAATAGGTTTTGTTGGTGCTGGTCATGGCAATATCTACCACACGGCCACCCTGTATTACAGGGCCAATGTTGCGGGCAGGCAGGTTGGCCAGTAATGAGCCCTTGGCCAGTTGCTGGCGCTGGGCAATTGATTCAACAATCTGGTTGGCTGGCGTAGGGCTTACCTGCGCTGCCGCCAGGAAGGGCAGCAGCAAAAGCAACAGCAAGTACAATCTGGGTGAAATGCAGTGTATGGGTTGATTCATAGTAGTAGGGCCTGCGCCCTGGTGTTTGGTTGAAGGGTTTTGAAAACAAGGGTAGGCTAAAATAGCCAAATATTTCAATATTGGCAGGGCCTGGCCTGTAAGGGGCACTGCTACCGGTTTGGCAATTATTAGCTATTTTGGTGCTTTAATGTGTTAAGCAAATGATTAAATCAGTACCTAAAGCCAATGCCTCTTTTGCTATAGGGGTTTTTCTGGTGTTGGCATATAGTGCCTCTGGCTACCTGGCCTACCACATTAGCGGGCCCGGCCGCAACAGCATTATCCACTGGGTGTTGCTGGTAGCCGTTGCCAGCATAGCCCTGGCCATTAGCGTGAAGTACATTGGTGGGTATAAAATTGTTGAGCTGGCCAAAGACCGTATTAAGGTAAACTACCCCTTCAGGTTTAAAAAAGTAACCTACACCGTAAAAGGCATTGCCAATTGGCAGGAAACAGAAATCAAAACCAAATCGGGTCTATACAAACAGGTGGCCATCAGGTTTGAAAGTGGCAAAAGCCTGCAGTTGAGTGACCAGGAAAACACCAATTACACCAAAGTAAAAGGCTACCTGCTGCAAAAGTGTAAGCGTAAGGAGGTAAAGCAATAATGGCTGCCTGGCTGTGGGTTGGCCTGGGCGGGGCACTGGGTAGCATGCTGCGTTATGCCATAGGGCTATGGTTAAACCAGCCAGGCAATGGCGCCTTTCCTTTAGGTACCTTTGCCGTTAATATAGTGGGCAGCTTTTTAATAGCATTAGTATATGGCTTGGCCATGCAAGGCCAGCTACACCCTAATTGGCGCCTGTTTTTAACCACTGGTTTTTGCGGTGGGTTTACTACTTTTTCTACCTTTTCTTACGAGAACATGCAACTGCTTCAGTCGGGCGCCTGGGGGCAATTTGGCTTGTACACCGGCCTGAGTGTGGCCTGTGGCTTATTAGCCGCCGCAGGGGGGCTGGCGCTTGGCACAGCGTTAGCCAAATAAAAAGCCGCTTCTGAGTACGCAGGTTGCTCTCAAAAGCGGCTAAGCAGTATCATCAAGTGCCTTTAGTGGTTCCAGTTATACTGGTCAATTTGCTCTACGGCATGCCGCAGCAGGTCAATGCTGCCCTGAATATCATTCTTGTTGGCCATTTCAATTACCTGGTGCAGGTTACGGGTAGGTATTGATATGGCACCTGATATTGCCCCGTTTTTACCCTGGCGTTGCAGGCCAGCCGTATCAGTGCCGCCGGCAGTTAATATTTCTGGCTGCCAGGTAATGCTTTGCTTAGCCGCTACCTCTTTCAGGTAGGCCACCATGCGGTAGTCACATATCACTGACGAGTCCATGATTTTAATGGCAGTACCCTTGCCCAGTTCGGTTACCTTTTCATGTGGTTGTGCGCCAGGCAGGTCAAACGCAATGGTGGTATCAAGCCCCAGCCCAAAGTCAGGGTTAATGTGGTGGGCGGCTACATTGGCCCCTCTAATACCTACCTCTTCCTGCACAGTAAACACCCCATAAAAGTCATACGGAATGTTACCCATAGTACGCAGGGCTTCAATAAGAATAAATACAGAAACCCGGTTATCAATTGATTTACAGTTCACACACTCGCCCATTTCAATCAACTCCCGCTCGCGGGTTATGGGGTCACCAATGCTTACCAGCTTTTCTACCTGCTCACGGGGCATGCCCAGGTCAACAAAATAATCGGTGGTTTTGGGCAGTTTGTTGCGCTCTTCGGTAGTCATCACATGTATGGGCTTACTGCCCATAACACCAATCAGGTCTTCCTTACCATGCACAATTACCCGCTGGGCGGTTAACGTTTTGGGGTCAAAGCCACCAAGGGTATGAAAGCGGATAAAGCCGTTTTCATCAATATGGGTTACAATGAATGAAATCTCATCCATATGTGCTGCCGCCATCACCTTTTTACCTTCAGGGTTACTGGCAGCTTTTTTAATGGCATATACGTTGCCCAGGTTATCTATCTGCACCTCATCAACCAGGGGCGTTACTTCTTTGATTACAAAATCGCGAATGCGCTTTTCAAAGCCAGGAGCGCCAGGCAGCTCACATATTTGCTTTAGTAATTGTACGTTAATGCTCATTAAATTCTGAATTAAAGAATACTAGTTACAGTTTAGAGGTTGTTATGTGGCCTGCAAATACAAGAGTTGGTTACACTGCCTTGTTAGCGCTTAATCACTGAGTTTTTATGGATTACACCTTGCTTAATATCATGCAGGTCATTGATGTATAAGAACACTATATAATCTTGCCCGGTATACTGTTTTTCTGTTTTGCCTTCTAAGAACTCTCTATAGCCAATAATGATGTACGACCGAGTGGGGTCACACCCCATAAAAGTGGCCAACTGGCCCAGCTCAAGGTGAGGTTCTGGCTCTAAAGGCTTACGCGATTCACAAGCAGTAAGAAGAACAATTGACAGAAGGATAAATACGATACGTTTCATTGTAAAAGATGCTATTTCAATAAATCTTTTACCTCCGGTTATCAAAAGCACACCGTACAGGCAAACCAAAATTACAAAATATTACCTTATTGTAAAATCAACTTGTGCTGTAGGCATTTGCGCAACTACAACCTGCGTGTTTGCCTGCAATTGTAACAGCCTTTACCAAAAACCTAAGCGTTATGGGGTCATTATGGGGTGCAACATACATGCCAGCAGGGTAAAGCGCTTAAATACACCCTCATTGTTTGGTATTTAGTTGATAATGCAGTAATATTGTTGACATATCAACTATTGATAACACAAGCACTTAATTTCAATTGAGTAACCCTATGCAGGACGAGCCCCTTTACGACGTGATTTTTTACAGAATTGAGCGCACCATACGCAAAGCAAGAGAGTATTCGAAAAGAATATTTAAAGAGTTGGGGTATGACCTGACTGTTGAACAATGGGTTTTACTGAAAAAAGTGGCCGAACAGGAAGGGCTGACCCAACGAGAGATTTCTGACCAGACTTATAAAGAACCTGCTGCCATTACCAGAACGCTTGATGTACTGGTTAAAAAGCAACTGGTACAACGCACCCCCCACCCTACTGACCGCCGTAGCTTTGGGGTTTACCTGACCCTTACTGGCAAAACAACCTATGAAGCCCTGCTGCCACATGTGGTGGCCATGCGTGAGCAAAGCATTAAGCACCTCAGCAAGGAGGCTTTGCAACAGCTGAAGCAGGGCTTAGACCAGATATACGATAACCTTTAAAAAATTTTACGCATTTAATTGACTTATCAAATATTTACACATCAACTAAATGAATGCTTTTATGAAAACTCTTATGACGCATCTACTATCGATGCAACACCCTATGATGAACCTGGTACTGCTTATGGCAGTGATGGTACTGGCCCATGTTAGCTATGGCCAGAAAAACGACAAACAACATAAAAAGGCCATAGAAACAGTTATTGGCCAGTATGTAAGCAGTGGCGACGCCAACGACACTGAAAAGCTGGGGGCGGTTTTGCATGACGCCTTCAGGGTAACATTTAACGACACCAGCGATGGTAGTGTAAAGGTGGTTGACAGGGCCACCTACCTTGACATGATAGGCAATAAGGTTTGGGGTGGCGATGAGCGCCAGGTAGCTATTGAACTGTTAGATGTAAACGGCGGCTTAACGGCCGAGGCTAAAGTAACAATGAAGGGCAGTAAGGCCACTTTTTACAATTACCTGGCACTGGTACACCAGCAAGGCCAATGGAAGGTGGTGCAAGACCTGGTGTATGTTAAGTAATGGCCCCGGTACCCATTCATTGATCAACTTACATAAAAGGCTGCTTCAAGGCAGCCTTTTATTTTTATTTGTATTTTTAAATACCGATTGGTATTTTAGCCTTTGATATGACAAGTATAAGAAATCCAGAGCATACCCGGCACCTGATTATAAGCAAGGCCTTACCCATATTTAACACCAAAGGGTACAGCGCCACCTCACTAAGTGATATTACCCAGGCCACCGGCATGACCAAAGGTGCCATTTACAGCAATTTTAAAAATAAAGACGAAGTGGCTGTAGCGGCATTTGAGTATGCTATGGAACGGATACTTGAAAAACTGAGGGCCAGCATTAAACAAGCTGGCAATGCCCCCGATAAGCTACGGGCTATTGTAAATTATTACCAGGAGTATGTACTGAACCCACCCGTTAAGGGGGGCTGCCCGGTATTAAATACCTCAGTAGAGGCTGATGACAACCACCCCCTGTTACGCACCAAAGTGGTGCGGTTTATAGGGCTGGTTAAAGATTCACTGAAGCAAATTATTTACAGGGGCGTGGCAGAGCAGCAACTGAAAGCTGATATTGATGTAGAAGGCTTTGCCACGTTTATGTTTGCCACCATTGAGGGGGCCATTATGCTTTCAAGGGTAGAGGGCGATGGCTTCTCTTACACCCATGTAAAGCGCCACCTTGATGTGCTGATTACTGAAATAAGCTGTTAATTTTTTTTGAACTCCTAAATACCAATCGGTATCTGCTATGAAAGATAAAGTAACCTATATTGATGCTGGCATGCAGGATATGAGCAGGCCCAAAAACCGCCCCCCCAAGCACAACTGGAAAACTGATATGATAAAAAAGAGCCTGCAGGCCCTGCAACATGTATCGCCCCAGCTGGCATCTACTATTATCTGGAAACAGTTTACCAAACCCGGCCGCACCCGATTTACTGAGCCACAACTAACCCTGTTGAAGCAGGCCACCATTGAGCAGAAAAACTACCAGGGCCATACATTGTATGCCTACCGCTGGGGGCACCAGGGCCCTAAGGTATTGCTTAGCCACGGCTGGCGCTCAAAAATTGCCGATTTCAGGCGGTTAATCCTGGCGCTTACAGAGGCTGGCTTTGTGGTTGAAGGCATTGATATGAAGGCCCACGGGCAAAGCGGCGGCACCCATACCGCCCTGCCCGAGTTTAGAAGTATTTTAAAAGAGCATTACGTAAAACATGCCCCTTACCATGCCGTTATTGGGTATTCATTGGGGGGGCTGGCCGCGGGTATTGCCCTGAGCGAGGTATCGCCCAGCCTGCACCCACAACAGGTGTTTTTACTGGCTACACCACCCTACCCCCGGTACTTTTTTTATGACATTGTGCAGCAGCTGGGTTGCAAGCAGGAGGTATATGAAGCTTTTTGTAACCTGGTTGAAGCCACCTACTACCAGCCTATAGATTATTTTGATTTACGGCAAAAGCATAATTGGCTTAGTAATATTGATTTGCACCTGCTGTATGATGAAAACGACGAGATGGTAACCCTGGCCAAAGGGCAGGAGCTGCAGGCCAGCTACTCGCAAGCCAATTTTGTACATACCAAGGGGTTGGGCCATTATAAAATTATTGCCTACCAGGCCGTGATTGATTATATAGTGCAGCAAACAAAGGCAGCAAGGCAGCCGGTAGCGGTCTAACCAGAGGCTATACCGCACTTTAAGCAACTGACGCTGTACTAACCTATTACAGGGCCTCTACACCAGTAAGGTAACGGTCGGTTGCCTGACTGGTGTACGATCAATGAACCAGTAGTGTGATTGACTGTTACAGCAGGGATGATTGATCGTGAGACTACTGTACCACGATCGTTGGTATTACTGTACCATTGCCGTTGTGACTACTGTACATACGCCGTTGGTACAGCAGTACCAACGACAATGAGGCTACTGTACCAATGGCAATGAGACGGAATAGTACTACACTTAGCCTGAAAAGTACAAATTGATTGCGGCGTGTGGTAATAACCTATAGCCACCTTAAGGTTTGCAACACCACCGAAGTACAGCCTTTGGTGGCAAAATCAGCAAAGTCTTTTATGGGCGACTGTTCATTGGCCTGAAGCAGTATAAACAGGCCATTTGGTTTTGCCGGCTGTGTACCAGCAGGCCAAACAATAAATAATTGCCTTTAAGGTGTTGCTGTGGGTTGTCAATACTGCCTTTGGCCTGCAGGCTCCACACCTCACGGCCCTGGTACATTTCAGTACCCACAGCAAACTGGCTAAAGCTAAAGCCCATGTTTTGGTAGGCTTCACCAAACTGCCTGAACAGGCCCTGCGCCAAATCTTCACCAATGGGCAGTGTATCAGCTTTTTCAAGTACCCCCAGCAGTATGCTTTCCGTCAGGGTTTCATCTGCACTGCGTTGAAAAAACAGGCCGTAATGCTGGTTGGTAGCCCCCTGGCGTGGCAGCTCGCGGTCAAGCCCTACGGGCCATTGTACGGCAAAGCCCACTTGCGGCACCTGCATTTGCTCACAGAAACCAGTACCTACTGAAAAGCTGCTTAAAATACCGCAACCGGCTGGTACGTTTACGGCAGGTTCTTTCTGGCTGGTGCCACTGCACCCGGCCAACCACAAAATGTTTATTACCAGTACAGCCCAGGCAGCATGTACCCCTGTGTATTTGTATTTCATGTAGTTGAACGATCAGTCAATTTAAACCGCCAAATTACATAAAATACCGCATACCCTTAGTTGTAGGTAGCCCCCAGCCCACCCACTCATTGGATGTTTTGCCCCAAACAGGTATTATTGCCCAGCATTTATAACCAACAGCTGTATGAAAATTAGTGTTGCCATGATTACCTACAACCACGAAGCCTATATTGAGCAGGCGGTTGAAAGTGTGATGCAACAAACCGGTGATTTTGAGCTGGAGCTGATCATTGGCGAAGACAATAGCAAAGACAATACCAGGGCCCTGGTGCAGCGCCTGGCTAATCAATACCCAGATAAGATCAAGCTGCTGCTGTGGAGCCCTAACATTGGCATGATGCCCAATTTTGTAAAAACGCTAGATGCCTGCACGGGCCAATTTGTAGCCATACTAGAGGGTGATGATTACTGGACTGACCCCCTGAAGCTGCAAAAGCAGTTGGATTATATGCAAGCCCACCCCGCTTGTGCCATGTGTTACCACAATGCAAACGTACTGATTATTGAAACGGGGCAAACACACCCGGCCAATACCCACACCCAACAGGTAGGCGGCCTGAAAGACCTGATTCTGGCCACTGATTTTGCACAAATGATGACGGGCTCAATGTTTTACAGAAACACCTATTTTAACGCGCTGCCAAGCTGGCTGGTAAAGCAACATGCTGGCGACAGAGCCCTGCCCATCATACTGGCTACTTATGGCGAAATACACTACAACCCAGCCATCATGAGTGTTTACCGCAAGCACCAGGGAGGCATATCTGTAATTAAGCAGGCTAACTACTTTAAAAAGGGCAACCTGAACCTGTTAAATACTTTGAAAAAAGAATTACCGGCTGCCATGCGGCCCTTTATTAAACAGCGCCGGTCAGACGTATACCTGCAATGGGCTATTGATTACCGGCGGTATTACAAGGCCTTTTTTACGCCATTGCGGTACTTTATATTGAGCCTTTGGTACAACATGTCGTTTACCAGGCAGCAGTTCAAATCAATTATTGCTGATGATTTGTTTTACAACCTGCACAAGCGGCTTAAAAATAAACGCTAGCAGCCTGCTAGACGGTAAACACAGCGTTGCCCTGAACCTTTGGTTTATCTTCAGGAGAAAACAACGGAATGGTGAATGAGAATGTACTGCCCCGGCCTGGTTTGCTTTCGGCTTTAATAGCACCTCCATTTTTTTCTATAAACTCTTTAGAAAGCAGCAAACCCAGCCCGGTGCCCTTTTCCTGGTCAGTGCCTGGGGTAGAATAGCCCTTATTGCCAAACAGCTCCTGCATTTCGCCCTCGTTCATTCCTTTGCCTGTGTCAGACACCTGCACCTCTAAAAAGTCACCCTCACGTAAGGCCGAAATGTTTACCTGCCCCCCCTGCGAAGTGAACTTTAGCGCATTGGCCACCAGGTTACGCAACACCAGCTGCACCATATCAGCATCAGCAAAAACAATAGCCGGAAACACCATGAGGTTACGCAGCAACACCCCTTTATCGTCGGCACGGCGGGTAAACAGGCCGCTTACAGCTTCTGCAATATCAGTAAAATCAACATAATCAGGGCGAATCTGCAAGCCCGTCATCTGGCTTCTGGCCCATTGCAGCAGGTTATCTATCAAACTAAGGGTATGATCAAACTGCCGGGTAAGGCCGGGTATCAACTCATTGACTCGTGCCTGGGTCAGGCTTTCGCCTTCAAGCATCGTTAAAAAGGCGCTCAGGTCGGCCATGGGGGCACGCACATCGTGCGAGATCACAGAAAACAACTTATCTTTTAAATGGTGCAGGCGCTGTAACTCATCGGCCTGGGCGGTAAGCTCTTCTTTTTGCTGGTTTACTTCGTAGTTGCGCTCCTGCAATTCATTATTGGCTGTTTTTAGCTTTTGCCGGTGCACAAATATTACAGCTGCCACCAGTAATACCAACACTAAAACCACGGCAATGCCAATGGTTAGCAGTTGTTGCCTTTCTAATGCCGCGGCTTCCTGCTCAAGGCGTACCTCCTGCTTGGCCACCAGCCTTTCAGCTTTTAAATCATATTCATATTGTGCCTCCAGCCGGGCTATTTCATGTGTGCTTTCATCACTATACACGCTGTCGCGAATGGCAATGTATTGCAAGTAGTTGGTCAGGGCACTTTTATAATTGCCCTGGGCTGAGTCAAGGCGGTACTTTCTCTGGTAAAGCTCCCACGCCTGGGCAGGCGCAGCCGAAAAACCAGCCAGGTTACTGGCTGACTGGCGCAGCACCTCTTTGGCCTGTGTATATGCTTTTTTATTTAACAAAACATCAAACAGGGTGTGGTAAGAAGTACTTACATTCAATACATCACCCAGTTGTTTTCTAATGGTAATAGCTGCATTAGCATGGTACTGGGCACTGTCAACCAACCCTAAAGCCAAATAAGCCCTGGCCAGGTTGTTATGGTTAAACCCTCTACCTTCTTTGTCTTTATTTTGCTGGTTCAGCACCAGTGCTTCTGCCAAATACCCTTTGGCCAGTTGGTGTTGCCGTATGCTAATCAGCAAATTACCCATATTGCTTAATGCATTGGCTATGTCGTAAGGCGAGTTAACCTCTCTGGACATTGAAAGAGATAACTCCAGGTAATGCAGTGACTGGTCATACTCCTTAATATTTTCATACAGGTTACCTAGGTTGGCATATAATGAGGCCAGCGCACGGGTATTATCAGTGGCTTTGTCGTGCCGCACGCAATACAGTAAATACCGCAGAGCGGTTTTATACAGGCCTTTTTGGGCATAGGCAATGCCCAGGTTATTGTGTATGGCCGCCAGCCGTTCGGCATTGCTGGCACTGTCTTCCATATAAATGGCTTCAGCCTGCAGGCTGTAATCAATAGATTGATCTAACTGGCCCCGAAACTGTGCAATAATGCCCAGGTGCTTATAGGCCAGGGCGTTTGCGTTGTTCCAGCTGTTCCGCTTGGCAATGGCAAAAAGCTCGTTCACCATGGCCTGTGATGAATCATAGGCACCCGATAGCCACAGGCTAACAATCATACGGTCAAGTAACTTAATGCTTACAGAGTCGTTTTTTGACTGGGCATAGGCTTGCACCAGTGTATCATAGCCGTCTGTTTGACGGCCAACTACTGGCTGGGAAATAAAAATAAAACTAACCAGCAGCAAAACGCATACGGCACCACGGCTTAAATAATTCATAGCTGCTTACAACTCAATCACTAAAGGTAAGATGATTGCCAGAAAAGTACACCTTTAGCCTTTAACAATTACAAAAAATATTGCAGCCCATACCAGAGTGCCAACAAAAAAATAAGGCCCTGCCTTGCGGCTGGGCCTTTATAACATAGTCAACTTAGTTAATTATTGTTTGGCTTATTTATATATTGGCTTGAAGCGGTCTGGCGCAACCTCTTCCATAATAGTGTAGGCTGCATCAAAAACATCTTCAGCATTAGGCTTAGAAAAATAATCGCCATCACTACTGTAAGCAGGCCGGTGTTCTTTGCTGCTTAGCGTGACAGGCTTGCTGTCTAAATAATAGTAGGCCTCCTGCCCTTCAATAACCTTATCAAGCATGTAGGCACTGGCACCACCGGGCACATCTTCATCTGCAAAAATAACCCGGTTGGTTTTCTTAATTGACTCTACAATCGTGTTGTTCACATCAAACGGTATAAGCGTTTGCACGTCAATTACTTCACAGTTTATGCCTTCTTCTTCTAACTGGCGGGCGGCATCCATCACAATGCGGCACATAGAGCCGTAGGTAACAATGGTCAGGTCGTTACCTGTTTTAATGACTTCTGGAACGCCAAGCGGCACAGTAAAATCGCCTACATTATCAGGCACTTTTTCTTTTAAGCGGTAGCCATTGAGGCATTCTATAATAATGGCGGCATCATCAGACTTAAGCATGGTATTGTAAAAGCCTGCCGCCTGGGTCATGTTTCTGGGCACCAGTACATAAATGCCTCTGAGGCTATTCAGAATCATACCAATGGGCGAACCCGAGTGCCACACCCCTTCCAGGCGGTGGCCGCGTGTTCTTATAATCATGGGGGCTTTTTGCCCTCCCAGGGTGCGGTATTGCAGGGTGGCCAGGTCGTCAGATAAGATCTGAATGGCATACAACAGGTAGTCAAGGTACTGTATTTCAGCTATGGGGCGCAGGCCACGCATTGCCGCCCCTATGCCCTGCCCAATAATGGTGGCTTCACGTATGCTGGTATCAAATACCCTTAACTCGCCGTATTTATCCTGCAAGCCAGCAAATGCCTGGTTTACATCACCTATTTTACCAACGTCTTCACCAAAGGCCAGTACGCGGGGGTCGCGCGCCAGGGCGGCATCAAAGCACGCCTGTAATACTTCGCGGCCATCTACCACGGCCGATTGCTCAGTAAACACCGGCTTTATTTCTCTTATTTTCAGGGCTGATTCGGGCGACTCGCTGTACAGGTGTGAACTGTAGCGTGCCTGGTTTTGATTGGTAGTTTGCTGTAACCAGGCCAACAGGGCATTTCTTTCAGGGGTAGCTTCATTACGGGTAAGGCGTAGTACCTTTTTAGTGGCCCTGATGGCGTCCATCCTGATGGGGGTAGGTGCTTTTTGCAACTCTGATAGTAACGGGGCAATGGCTTTATGCTGGGCTGATACTTGCTGTAGGGCCTTGAGGCGTTCCAGGCACAGCTGATGGTCAACATCAATGGCAGCCCTGAAGGCCTTCCATGCGGCCGAGCGTGCTTCTTTGGCCTGTTTGCGGCCTTCGGCTTTGAGTGCTTCCAGCTCTTCTTTAGTAGCAATGCCTCTTTCTAGCATCCACTCTTCCATCTTCACAATGCAGTCATGGGCTTTTTCCCAGGCCAGGCGGTCTTTGGTTTTGTACCTTTCGTGCGAGCCTGACGTTGAGTGACCCTGGGGTTGGGTTACCTCCGTAACATGTATCAATACGGGCACGTGCTGGTGCCGGGCAATGTATTCTGCCTGTTGGTAGGTGCTCACAAGGGCCTCATAATCCCAGCCACGTACTTGAAGCAGCTCAAACCCGTTGTCTTTATTACCACGCTGAAAGCCCGCCAGCACCTTGCTCAGGTCACCCCGGGTAGTATGGTATTCTTTAGGCACTGATATGCCATAGTCATCATCCCAGATTGACATCACCATGGGTACCTGCATAACCCCGGCAGCATTAATGGCTTCAAAAAACAGCCCTTCTGAAGTTGAGGCGTTGCCAATGGTGCCGAAGGCAATTTCGTTGCCATTTACTGAAAAGCCAGCACCATCAAGTGCTTTGTTTTGGCGGTACAGTTTTGAAGCCATTGCCAGGCCAACCAGCCGGGGCATTTGTGCGGCAGTGCACGACACATCGGCACTTGAGTTCTTAATCTTAGTCAGGTCACGCCACTGGCCGTTGGCATCTAGCGAGCGGGTGGCAAAATGCCCGTTCATGAGGCGGCCACCAGAGGCAGGCTCGGCAGCCAGGTCTGTATGGGCGTATAACTGGGCAAAATACTGCTCAATGGTTAGCTCATTGATGGCAAACATGAAAGTTTGGTCTCTGTAGTAGCCCGATCTGAAATCGCCGTCTTTAAACACCTTAGCCATAGCAATCTGGGCAAGCTCTTTGCCATCACCAAAGATGCCAAATTTTGCTTTGCCCATAAAAACTTCTTTACGGCCAATGAGACTTGCTTCGCGGCTGGCGTACATTAACTTGTAATCGTTAAGCACCTCATGCACAGGCACATCTACAGCCAGGTCTAGTTCAGATACACTACTCTCTTTGTTCATCAATACATAGCTTTTTGAGAAAGAACTAATGCTTTTACTTAAAGCGCCACTAACAAAAATACATAAAATGGGGTAGCTTTCAAACCGCCAAAATGCCGCATCGCAAACGTTTGTGTAACTAAAAAACCTGACATTCTAAAGCCCGTGTGGATAATATTCGGTAATTTTATGGCACTAAAAAATGAAACGCAGCTATTACCATGAACAACAAAAGATTAGCCATTCTGATATTTTTTTTCATCCTTATTGCCGGGCAGGCCTTTGCCCAGGCTGAAATCAGGTTTGACAACACCAGTCATGATTTTGGTGATGTAACCGAAGGTGACATTGCCACCTACACGTTTACCTTTAAAAATGTAGGCACTGAACCTTTGGTGCTAAGCAATGTACGCGCCTCTTGTGGCTGCACCACCCCCTTCTGGACGCGCGACCCCATTATGCCCGGCAAAGAAGGCAGTATTAAAGCCTCATACAACAGCAAGGGGCGCCCTGGGGTATTCAACAAAAGCATTACAGTTACTTCTAACACCACACCGGGCCGCAATGTATTGTACCTGAAGGGCACGGTAAACCACAACCCCAACCCTACCTATACCGAAGCAGAAATTGCGCAATCGCCCATAGCAAAATTCGGTAAAACCAGCGTTGCGCTTGGCAAAGTACAGCAAGACCAGCTAACACCTGTAAAGCTTTCGGTAAGTAACGAAGGCCAAACCAGGCTGGTACTTAAAAACATGAGCAGCAAATGCAACTGCTTTTTCTTTGATAATGGCAGTGCCAGAGTAATAGAGCCAGGCCAAAGTGCAGAGGTTAAGTTAATATTCAGGCCTGCCGCCACTGGTAATATGAGTGAAACCATTGCCTTTACCACCAACGACCTTACCCAAAAGGCCCTTACCGTGCAGGTAACAGGCAATGTAGTTGAAAGCCTGACACCCGATAGCCCCCTGAAGCAACAGAGCAACCCCTTTAAGCAATAAGGGGCCATAGGCCTTCAGCCAGGCACCAGTAATCATTTCATAGCCAAGGCGTTGTACCCAACGCCTTTTTTTGTTGCCTGCCGTTCAACAACATGCATAAATTCTTGATTACCCTATCTATATTTGCGCCAGCAAATAAGCAACATTACTAAATAGTGTCGTAAATGATCATAGGTGTTCCTAAGGAAATCAAAAACAACGAGAACCGTGTTGCCCTGACCCCAGCGGGTACCAGAGAGCTAAAAAAACATGGGCATGAAATTTACTTACAGGCCACTGCAGGCATGAGCAGTGGGTTTAGCGATGAAGAATACCAGGAGGCTGGCGCAAGCATTTTGCCCACCATTGAAGAGGTATATGACATTGCTGAGATGATCATCAAGGTAAAAGAGCCAATTGAAGAAGAGTATGGCTTAATTAAAGCCGGGCAATTGGTGTTTACTTATTTTCACTTTGCCTCTTATGAGCCCCTGACCCAGGCCATGATTAAGAGCAACTCTATTTGTCTTGCCTATGAAACGGTAGAGCGGGCCGACCGTTCGCTGCCGCTGCTCATACCCATGTCAGAAGTGGCCGGGCGTATGTCAGTGCAAGAAGGTGCCAAATACCTGGAGAAGCCCATGATGGGCAAGGGCATTCTGTTGGGTGGCGTGCCCGGCGTACAGCCTGCCAGAGTACTGGTACTTGGTGGGGGCGTAGTAGGTACGCAGGCCGCCAAAATGGCTGCCGGCCTTGGGGCTGATGTAACCATTGTTGACATTAACCTGCAACGCCTGCGCTATTTGGCAGATATTATGCCTGCCAATGTAAACACGTTAATGAGTACCGAATACAACATTCGTAAACTCATTAAAACACACGACTTGATTATTGGGGCAGTACTTATACCTGGTGCAAAAGCCCCCCACCTGGTTACCCGTGACATGCTGAAAGATATGGAGCCCGGTACAGTTATGGTTGATGTTGCTGTAGACCAGGGCGGTTGTATTGAAACCTGTACCCCCACCACACACGAAAACCCTATTTACATTATTGATGATGTAATTCATTACTGTGTGGCCAACATGCCGGGTGCAGTGCCTTATACCTCTACCGGTCGCGAGCGGCCTGGCAGCCGCTGTGTACATGTCGATCTTTTTCGTCGACGACCCGACTGCGGCCTGGGTCAAGG
>CAZXTW010000058.1:0-15403 GCA_964643525.1 uncultured Roseivirgaceae bacterium | reverse complement strand
GACGCTGAGGTGCACCAGCTCGTGGCTGCCAGCAAAACAACCGATGGCTATGAGTTTACCCTGGCCCACCTGGCCGGCGTTTTCGATGCCAATACCGACGCCGGGGCCTATAAAAAATCATCGTTCGAGAGTTTTGGCGGCTGGCTGGAAGGCCGCAAAGAAGCCAACGAGGCCGATCTGAGCAAATGGGTAGCCAAAGTAGCCAACGATGTTAAGCTGTATGATATACCCAAGCAATATGGCTTTGAAAGCTACGAAATTAAAAGCCTGACCTACAGCATTACCAAAGCTGCCAGCGTAGGGCCCGTTAGCGCCAACCCCGGCCTGTTTGTGTGGCTTACCTACGTACTGGCCGTGGTGGGGGCCCTGTTGTTTATTTTACCTAAAAGCAATGAGGGCACGCCCGGCATTAAAAACAACGGCATATTCTTTAGTGTGATGCACAACAGGGGCTGGCTGGGTATATTAACGGGCACCTTCCTGATTGTATTCTACATTTTTCTGTACTATTACCCTCAGTACATGACCGGGTGGATCATTACGGCCGACCCCATTAGCAAGGCCCTGAACGGCGGGCCTGCCGGGCAGTTTTTTCTGTATGGTTTTTTATATACACTGGCCATACTGGTTATGGGTGTGCGTATGATCATTAAATACCGCCACAGCCGCTATCAAATTGTACGCACCATTTCGGTGATGTTCTTTCAAACAGCCTTTGCCTTTATCATACCTGAAATACTGGTGCGCCTTAACAAACCCTACTTTGACTTTAAAAACATCTGGCCACTTGACTATGACTTCTTTTTTGATACTGAGTTAAGCAAGCTGGTGTCTGAAGGTACGTTGGGCCTCTTTATGCTGGGCTGGGGCATTGCCCTCATCATTGTTGCTGTGCCGGTATTCGTTTACTTTTTTGGCAAGCGCTGGTACTGCTCATGGGTATGTGGCTGCGGTGGCCTGGCCGAAACCCTGGGCGACCCCTACCGGCAGCTGTCAGATAAGTCAGTCAAAGCCTGGAAGGTAGAGCGCTACCTTATTCATGGGGTGCTGGTGTTTGCTGTGCTCATGACGGTGGGCGTGCTCTATACCTACTGGACCAAAGAAACGCACCTGCTGGGTATGCAAACAGCCAAGGTACGTTCAGTTTACGGGTCATTAATAGGTGCAGGCTTTGCCGGGGTAATCGGCACTGGCTTTTACCCCTTTATGGGCAACCGCGTGTGGTGCCGTTTTGGCTGCCCGCTGGCTGCTTACCTGGGCCTGGTGCAGCGCTTTAAATCGCGGTTTCGCATTACCACCAATGGCGGGCAATGCATCTCTTGCGGCAACTGCTCTACCTATTGCGAAATGGGCATTGACGTGCGCTGGTATGCACAGCGGGGGCAAAACATTGTGCGTTCATCATGTGTTGGGTGTGGCATTTGCTCGGCTGTGTGCCCTCGGGGTGTATTAAACCTTGAGGTAGCCAATGAGGCTGGCCGTTTTAATGACCAGAACCCTATTGTACTGGGTAACAACAGCTTTAGCATTAATGAGCAGGCAACACAATAAGTGGCTGTTCGTGAAAACTACTGTTATCACTACCAATAATATTCAGTAAAGGGGGGCATTAGCCCCTCTTTGTTTTAAGCTTTTGGGCCTAAAGAGTAGGGTGCTAAACGCTTTTGGCATGTACTCTGGTATGCTGTAGCCGCTTTTTACTGGTATTATGCCTGCCATTGTCGGGCAGGTTACATTATAACAGAAAAATACACAAGTAAACTGTATTTTTGCTAACAATAAGGTTACCTCTCCGTATAAACTGCAAGCTACTCCTCTAGATTTTAC
This sequence comes from uncultured Roseivirgaceae bacterium, assembly GCA_964643525.1. GTDB lineage: Bacteria > Bacteroidota > Bacteroidia > Cytophagales > Cyclobacteriaceae > CAZXTW01. The sequence continues at coordinate 13,576 of CAZXTW010000058.1, read as the reverse complement.
CGTCATTTCTGAAACATTACAAGGGCATTACCATGGAACATGCTACGCTTAGAGATTCGCGTAAACTACACAATATGCTGTTTGCCTTGGTTTTTGGATGCTTAACGGTATTAGTAGTATACTTCCTAATACATACCTACTACATCCAGTATACCAGCAGCAAACAAAAGGTGTGCGATGGCCTGAAGGCCATCACAGCCACCACCGCTTTGCAAATAAACGGCAACCTGGTGCAAGAACTGGCCCAGGCCTTTCCTAATAAAGACGAGGTAACGACCATTACTGAAAACCCGCTGTACTATGACCTGTACCAGCAACTCAGTCAGGTTATGCAGGCCAACCAGCTTAAAGATGAGCTATACCTCATAGAGTTTAACAAACAGCGCAATGCCTTTGAGTTTTTAGTCACCACCGCCAATACACCCTACTGGCGGCACCCTTATACCAAATTTCCTGAGCAGCTGGTGCAACAGATGGAAACCGGAGGCATATTAGACGTGTACGAGTCTGAAAACGGCCTTTGGCTGTCGTCTTTTACGCCGGTGCGTAATGACGCCGGGCAGGTAGTGGCCCTGTTGCAGGCCGATCAGGAGTTCACTGCTTTTCGGGCGCAGGCCCAACGTGAGCTGATGGCCGATTTGCTCATTGCCCTGGGCATTATGTTGGTGATTGGCCTGGTGCTGTATGTGTTTCTGCGCCGCATGCTGCATAAAGACAAGCGCCTGATGCAGGAACTGGCCGATCATAATGAGGAAATCAGGGCGCAGAATGAAGAGATTGAAGCCCAGAGTGCCCTGATACAGCAAAATAACAACAAGCTTGAAAAGAACAAGCTGGTGATTGAGCAAAAAAATAAGCGGCTGGAAGCCATGAACCGCCTGCTGGACCGCAAGGTGCGCCAGCGCACTGAAGCACTTGAAGAGGCCAATACCGACCTGAGTAATTTTTTGTACCGCTCATCGCACGATATGCGCGGGCCCATTGCCTCCCTGCGTGGGCTGTGCCATTTGGCAGGCTTTGACGTGCAATCACCAGAGGCCCAGGCCTACCTCGATAAAATTTCTGCCACTACGCATAAACTTGATGAAACCCTAACCCGTATTAGCCTGGTTTACGAGGTAAAATCGCACCAGTTGGCCCGCAGCACACTGCATCCGGCCCAGCTGGCCAACAAGGTATGGCAGCAAAACAGTGCTATGGTCAATGGCAGCCAGATGCAACTCATTAACGACATACCCGAGTCGCTTAGCCTTGATATTGACCCTTACCTGCTTGAAACAGCCTTGAACGAGCTTACCCGCAACGCCATTATGTACAAGGGCGAGCGCAACCCCTACCTGCGGCTTACGGCCCACACCAAGGCTGATAAATGCCTGATTTTGCAGGCTGTAGACAATGGCCCCGGCATTGCCCACACTGAAGAAGAAAAGCTGTTTAATATGTTTCACCGGGGTTGTATTCACAGCAGTGGCACAGGGCTGGGGCTTTACATTGCCAACAATGCCTTAAAGCGCATGCAAGGCAATATTACCTACCTGGGTCGGGCCAACAACCACACCACCTTTCAAATAGAAGTGCCCCTGGTGCCACAGCCAGTGGCCGTAGCCACAGAGCTGGCCGAAGTATAGTGCTTGGGGTGGCTGCAAACGTATAGGTAACTTCCTCATAAATGTTCAAACATTCATTGGCGGTGGGTGTTGTATTTACAGTGGCCATCTTTTAACCAGCTTCTGGCGGTTGTTGGTTAGGCCTGATGAATTAGCACCGTATCCCTGATTGCTCCCGGTTTTTCGGGAGAGCATTTGTTCTGAAAGCACCTCTACTACAGGTGCTTTCTTTTTTTTACGGAACCCAAGCTACCAGAAAGGGGCAAACCCTGCTTTGACCCAAAATAACCATTGCCATTACTCTTTTGGGTGATTTTCTGTTTTCACGGAATCACGTGTACTGCGCCCTTGCCCCGTGTTCTATATTTGTAATGTCGAATTCAAAAAGAAAGAAACCTTTACATACTCTATTAAGGAAGCAGATACAGCAAGGAAAGAAAAGGCCCCGCCATTTGGCGGGGTTTTTTTATTGTGCGTCCGGCATGGCTTAAATATTTGATCAGTAGCGGTTAACCTTCTGTGAGGCGCTTAGCTGTTTGGGGGGTGGTATTTTTTGGGGTAGCAATGGTAGGGTTAGTGCTGGGCTGTTGGGCAGGGGTAATGGTTTGTTGTTCAGTGGGTTTTGCGGTGGTGTGGGGTGGTGTGGCTGGCTGGGTCATGTGGTATTTAATGCCTGCATGGTAGGCGCTTAGGCTGTTCCATTTGTGTTTAAGGCCCAGTAAAAACTGCCTGGAAGCTTTTTGCTGCAGCCATTGCCGGGTTTTGAATACGGCCATTGCAAATTTTTTACGCTGCACCAGCTGCCGGGCACTGGGGGCCACCGTGCTTAACCGCGGAAAGGCCGTGACCACTGTTTTGTGGCCATAATGCTTGTACAGCAGGCCGTCACCCACGCGCCCACTAATGCCTTTTGTATACATATTGTCTACTACTATTGCCATGGCTGCTTAGTTTATTGGTTTTGTTGGCCAACTCCTCACCTTGTTTAGCGGTAAATGATTTATTAATTGATTTATAGTGGCAAGTATAATCTTATAATATGGCAATAGCAAATGAGTGGGCCAATACTATTTGCTAATCGAAGAATAATCGAAGTATTAGCGGATAAACGCCCTTTGCTTGCCGTATTGCTGTGCTGAATAAGGTGCTATTTAGCGGAATATTGCTATGGCAAAGCCAAGTGGGCAGGTTGGTTTTTTGGGGTTTCCTTATCGTTAAGTGGGGCGGAGTGCCCAGTTTGGATTTAAAAAACGCTACACCGGGGTGTAAACAGGCGCGTACACCGGGGTGTACAGCCTTAGGGTAACCCGTGGTTGAGGTTGCTACACCCCCTGGTTGAACACGCTACACGGGGTGTACAGGCCTGCTATACCCCGGTATACAGGTATTCTACACCCCGGTGTACTAAACTGTAACTTGATTTGATGGGATTAAGTAAGGGGCGAAAAAATAAATGCGCACAGCCCCACCTGATTACTCTAACGCTTAGATGTAAAAAATGTGTTTAATTTCTATTATTTGCCAGTTGCTTCCTTGAGTGCATCAAGCTGGCTCTGAGTAAGCTGAGTGAGATTTAAAATGTCTTGGTCGCTCAATTTGCCTGATGAAGCATTTTAATAGCCATATTTTTGGATTGGTTGGCTTCCCCTTTGGCAATGCCCCTGGCTTCCCCTTTGGCAATGCCTCTGGCTTCTCCTTTTGCTTCTCCTCTTAGTTCAGCGGCTTCAATGATGTTCATCACTTTGTTGTTTAAGGCGTTATCAATCTGACCGGTTATTTGTAGAACGTACTGGTATTGCTCAGGTTCCACAAGGTAACCTAAATATACGGCTAATGCGTCAATAATTTCAACTGCTTCATTGGGGGCGGTGGCTTCTTTGGCCAATTGGTATAGCCTGGGCAGGGTGCCAATAAAGTCGTCATCATGGCTATGCTTCAGGCAGAGGGCCACCAATAGCAGCCGGGCAGCCTTGCTATAAAACTGTTGCAGCTCCTGGTCGGTCATGGCATGCAGGTCGTGCAGTATATAGCTGTGGCTTAAACCGGGCAGCGCATCAGCCTCAGGTACCCCTGCTACTTCGGTCATCTGTTGCCAATTGGGCAGGTTCCACTTTCTGTTGCCATGGTACAATACCACTGGCACCACCTTGGGCAACTTCAGGGCTTGGCCTTGCTGGTCTGCTTCGTGCAGGGCCTCGTTGTTGCGTACATGCGCTGCATGCAAGGTGTTGTAAACGGCCATTTGGTAATTCATCAATTGCAGGTCAATTGAGTCGTTCAGGCCTGGCAGGTAGCTTTTGTGCTCAAACACCAGCATCAGGCACAGCGCTCTGTTGTCTACAAGCTGCACCCTAAACAGCAAATCAAGGTTGTTGCGCTTCAGGGTATCTGTAACAAAGGTGTCTTTTAGTAGCTCAAGGGTGTCCCAGTTTATTTTATTGGTGATGTACTGGGGTAAAATGAGCCTGAAAAACATGGCGGCCAGCACCAGGTCTTCAAAAGACTTCTTGACGGCCGCATCGTGCGGCGTTTTTTGCATTGCTGGTTTGGTAGGCCCTTTGGGCTTCTCCTGATTGTCCATAGGCCTGCATACTACACAAAAAAGTAATGAAAGCCTTTGCGCTGGGTAAAGAAAATGTAGCCAGGCAATATAAAAGCCCAGGTTAACAATAAGCCTTGGCTGTTAATTTCTTTGTGCTTTAGGGTAACATATAAACGGTTATCCCTAAATTCAGGGTTTAACAAATGTATTAACGCTATTGGCTGCTCGTTACGCTGTCACTTTTCCTGCCCGCCCCTGTAGCAATGTCCTGCTTACTATGGGCTTTTGTTGGTTACTGTTGTTGGCCCTGACCATGCCTGTGCAGGCAGTAACCATTGTAGAGGGCCATGCTACCAAGGGGGTGCTTGATTTGCGCGACTATACCTTTGAGGCTGGCCAGCTGCTGTCGTTGGGTGGGCAATGGCAATTCCACGCCCATGCGCTGGCGGCTGATTCAACTGCCGCAACAACCCTGGTGCCTGTGCCCGGCCCCTGGCCAGCCAGCACCAACAACCAACCCCTGCTGTATGGTACTTACCGGTTGCAGGTGCTACTGCCCAAAACCAACCAACTGCTGTTGCTCAGGGTGGGGGAGGTAGCTACTGCCTACACGCTTAGCATAAACGGCCGGCCATTGGGTGGGGTAGGTACCGTGGCCCTGACCAAAGCCGGTGCCATACCTGCCTACTGGGCCAGGCAGTATGACGTGCACCCTGATGATACTGTGCTGAACATTGCACTGCGTGTAGCCAACCACCATTATGCTGATGGGGGCATCCTTTCACCTGTATTGTTGGGGCCGGCCCTGACCATGGCCACCATGCACCACCGCAGCAACCTGGTAGGTGGCGTGCTGGTAGGCGTTTGCCTCATGGGCAGCTTTTTGTTTATAACCATGTATGCCTACCGTAAAAAGCCGCAATACTTTTTGCTGTTTGGCATTTTTTGCCTGCTGCTGGTGGTTAACTTCCTGTCGTTACACGACCGTACGCTGTACAGAGCCTTGGGTGAAGGGTACTGGTCGCTGGCGTTTAAACTAGAAATGCTATCGGTTACCTTGGCGTTTGGGGTTAACCTGTTGTTTCACAGCCAGTTTTTACGCCTGTGGAACATTACGTGGTGGGTAAAAGTGCTTTTGGGCCTGGTAGGCCTGCAAACCGTTTTTATAATTGTAACGCCCGCACCCTGGGTAACCTATTTAGAAAAGGTGCTGGTGTTTGAGTTTGTGGGCTTTCTGCTTATTTACCTGGGCATCATGATCAGGGGGGTGCAGCTACGCAAGTCAGGGGCCATTAGCCTGATGCTGGCTATTTTTGTTGGTTTGGGGGTGGTGTTAAACGCCAACCTGTACCTGGGTGAGCACCTTGACTCCATTCAGTCTTCACACTATGCCATTATGTTCTTTTTACTGGTCATAGCCATAGAAACCGGCAAGCGCATCAGCACTACTTTTATGAATGAAGCCAGGCAGCGGTTACAGCTGCAGGCAGCCAATGAGAAAATGGCCAATTATACAGCCGATTTAGAGGCAGAAGTGAGTGAGCGCACCGAAGAGGTGCTGGCACTTGAAAAGCAGGCGCACGAAATGGCGCTGGAAATGAAGGCGCGCGATATTGATGCCCTGAGCGCCAGTAATATTACACAGGCACAGTACATTCAAAATCTGATTGCAGACCTTGAGCAGATGCAACGTGCAGGTAAAGACCTTTCGCTAAAAGCAGTGATTACCCGCCTCAAGGGGCAGCAGGCTACAGAAGAGAAGCTACAGGTGCTACAACAGGATATTGATAGGGTAAACAGTGCGTTTTACAGCCGCCTGCAGCAGCAGTTTCCGGCATTGACCAAAACAGAACGCGAGCTGTGTGCTTTTATTAAGCTGAACCTTTCTAATAAAGATATTGCCGACCTGCGCAATACCACCACCAATACAATTAATGTGGCCCGTAGCCGCATACGCAAAAAGCTGAGGTTAGACCGCAATCAAGAGCTTGAAAGCTTTATTCAACAACTGTAGTTTAATGAATAATGAACAGGTAATAATTAATAGGCTGGTAGGCAGGTAAGTGTTTGCATGCCGCAGCGGTGCGCCATACCGGTTATAGCCCTACTCACAAAGTAGTAGGCTTGCTTGTTTTGGGGCTCACCCAAAAGTGGGGGTAACCCAAATGGGCCATTTTTTTACACTTACAAAAACTTAGCAGGCTTGGTATAATACTATTCAAGTTGTTTTAGAAAAGGTCTAAAAATGATGAAGTTCTATTCATTATTCATTGTTAAATATTAATAAAGGCCCCTAAAAGGGAACTGCTAAGTTATTGTAATTGGCTGCTATGTACGTGTAAGTGCAATTTTTTCATAATCAGGGTAAGGCCCTTATACCTTTGTGCTGCCGGTTAGGAATTGCCGGGATTGATCAAATCTTTTTACCAACCTTAAAACCATTTAAAACCATGACAACTATTGCTAAGCACACTGCTTTACGCCCCCGCACAGGCCAGCGCTCCTACCATACAGGCAACTGGCAAAAAACAGGCATGATTGTATTGGGCCTGCTGCTGGCATTTGCATTGGCCCACACACTGCAGGCACAAACCACCACCCCAATACAAAACCAGGCAGGCACCGGTACTGCTGTGGTAACCCAGGGCGCCGGGCCAGGCAGCCTGGTGGGCAGTGGTGATGCAGCAAACCCCATAGCCACCGTAAATGCTACCAGAAGCATTCAAAACTACATTTACCAGTCGGGCACCAGTACAGGCGGGGTGTTTCCATCTTTTTTGAACGATGCCTCTACCTATGGCTTTTTTGCCCGCTCAGGCTCTGACCATGCTTTTTTTGGCATTGATCAGGAGGGCACCTCTAACAGGTACCATACCGTAATTTATTTTGGTGATGATACTGACGACGACCTGCTGTTTAGAAATGAGGACAATGGCGAGCTGATGCGCCTCACTGGCGGTGGCAAGCTGGGCCTGGGCTATAACAGCCCCGCCTATAAGCTTGATGTAAACGGCACGGGTAAGTTTTCGAGTGTGATGTCAATGGGTAAATACTATTACACCAACGGCACTAATGGCTGGTATACTGATGACCCCAACAACCAACTGGTATTTGGGCACAACAACAATGGGCTGGTGTACTTAAACACCACCGGCCAGCTGGGCATTGGCACGGCAGCCCCCGCCGCGGCGTTGCACGTGGTTGGCGATGCCCATATTGACGGCAGTTACCTGCGTGTTAATGGTGAAATTAAAGCCACTGAAATTACGGTTACTACTGATGTATGGGCCGATTATGTGTTTGAGCCTGGCTACCGCCTGCGCAGCCTGCCAGAGGTGGCTGCATTTATTGCTGCCAACGGCCACCTGCCTGAGGTGCCTGCCGCCAGTACTGCCCTGGCACAGGGCATAAATGTGGCCGAAATGAATGTGCTGTTGCTACAAAAAATAGAAGAGCTGACTTTGTATATGATACAGCTGCAACAGCAAAACACCCACCTGCAACAACAGGTTGACCTGTTGGCTAAATAGCCTACCCCCACTTTTAACCACACAAAGCTTTGCCTATACCAGTAACTGCCCCACCAACCGGTGGGCCTGGTAAAGCCTTGCTTAAACTTTAAGGAAAACAATGAAACGCTTATTGACAATATACGCTTCTATGCAGTGGTTGTTGCTGTTGCTGTGCCTGGCGGCCCTGCCGCAAACGGGTTTGGCGCAGGTGCAGGCCTGCCCCACCACCTGTAACCTGACCCTTACGGGCCATGTGCCCCACGATACTACCCTTGCCGCCACCAATACCCTCACAGCCAACAGCCAGGTAGCGGCTGGCGCTACTGTTACTTTACTGGCTGGCCAGCAGGTGGCGCTGTATAACGGCTTTCACGTAGCGGCCACCAATACGGCCAACTCATACTTTGCTGTGGGGCGGTACCTCACTGCCTCTGACCAGACAAGCGACGCTTACATTAACCTTGAATGGACCATTACAACTGACCACCTGACGCTGCCAGGCAACAATGGGCTGTTGTATGTGCAGCTACAGCATGCCATTACCGGCCAGGAAATAACCCATGAAGAGCTGTATGTGCAAACTGTACTGGCCGAGGGGCAAATACATGGCAGCTACCGCCATGAAGTAGATGAAAGTACCACCGTGCCCTACCGTTTAAATGTGTACCTGCAAGGCCGGGGTACGCCGGTGGCTGAGGCCCTGTATACCACGGGCCGCTCGGCTGCCTACCAGCCTGCCAATGTTACTGTAAGGGCCCTCAATGCTGTTGAGCGTACAGTTTTAGACATTAGCCGCCAGTCTGACCTCATTACCGAGCACCGCATTTACCGCAATGGAACGTTTATTGGGGTGGCGGGCCGTAGCGATACCGCTTTTGTTGATGTTTATACCTTTGGGGCAGATAACAACCTGGTGAACGGCCAAACTTATACCTACAGCATTGAGCCTTTTGCTGCGCGGTACAACCGCCTGTATGCGGCCATTGAGGTGGAAGGCAGCACCGTGCCCATTAATTTTACTGCCAGCCAGAACGCCCACACCACTGAGGTGCGCCTGGCCTGGGCTGATATGAGCGCCTATGCTGACGGCCTGCGCATTACGCGTGATGGCAGCCGGTGGATCACCCTGCCCATTAGTGAAACCACTTTTACAGATGCCCGCCCCACATTTGGCAAAACGCATACCTACCGGCTGGTGCTGCAAAAAAACGGGCATGACCTGGTTAGGGTGCGTACCACAGGCAGCATACCCAATAACGGGTTGGTTAACGGCCGCGTGCTGGCTGGCAACGCCCACTTTGCCCTGGCTGGTGCCCAGGTAACCCTGGCAGGCACCGTGGCAGGCCAACCGGTAACCTATACTGAAATTACTGACAGCACCGGCTATTACCAGGTTGATAGTATTTATTATGATGAAAGCAGTGACTTTACCCTTACAGCAACCCTTGCCGGGCACACCTTTAACAACAGCCCCAGGCCACTTACCCTGAGCCGGGGCAACAGCCAGTTGCAGGGTGCCAACTTTGTAGCGGCCACGCAATTTGCCAACAACCAGCAGGCCATTACCCTCAACCATTTTACGGCTACCCCTGATGAGGCGTTAGATGAGGTGGCTCTTACCTGGCATTACAGCCCGGCCCAGGCGGGTGATACCGTTTGTTTGAATGTTTACCGCAAACTGGCCGGTACTACCGACTCTGTTTTGGTTACCGTATTGTGTGATGGAGGCAGTGGCGCCGTTACCAGTTACAATGACGTTGGTGGCCTGCCAGATAGCAGTTACGTATATACCCTGCAGGCTTATACTGTAAGCAACGGGCAGTATGCCCTGGCTACCACACAGGCCACTGCCACCTTCCCTTTAGGGGCGCCCAATGTTGCTGATATGGCCCTGGCGGCCGATGGGCAGGGCAATATGGGCATCAGCTGGCACCATGCCTCACAGCACATCAGCGGCTTTAAGCTGTACCGTGACGGTTACCCCATTGCCACCCTTGATGCCACTGCTACCCAATATGCTGACCCTGATGGCACCCAGTGGGTAAAGCATACCTACGGCCTTGCGGCCATGACTACCATTAACGGCACGGTGTATGAATCTGCCATGACTACCCTTGAGGCTCCTGCTTACCCTGAATTGCCTGGCCTGACTGGCCTTGCGGTTGACGTACAACCCAACCCCGATAGGGTGCGCATTCAGCCTGCCCACAGCCTGCCTGCCAGCTACAATTATGACGGTATTATTTTGTATGCCAATGGTGACTCAATTGGGTATATTCTCAAGGGGAAAAGCCTCACATTTTACCATACCGATGGAGTGCCCAACCACGGCTATACCTATAGTGCCCGTACGTTTAAGTACAACCATGGCACCGTTGACCGCTCGTGGGCATGGGTAAACGGTGCAGAAAAAACGTACCCATCGCTTAACCGCCCTCAAAACTTTAACTATTATGACTATACTACGGCCAAGGGCTACCTTTACCTGACGTGGAGTAACCCTTCTGTCAATTACAATGGCTATGAAATTACTCGCAATGGCCAACTGGTGGCAGAGCTGCCCCGCGACACACGCAATTATAAAGATACAGTTGGCCTTAAATTAGACCAGGCCTACAGCTACAGCATAAAGGCCAGGGCCATGCGGCAAGGCACTGTATATTATTCAAACCCAGCCACACTAACCACCAGCACCATTGAGGGTGAAGGAGTGGTGGCTTTTCCTGAAGCGGTGGCTGGCTTTACTGCTTCAAACCACCTTTCGGGCCATGTGCGCCTGTCATGGGCCTACCCAGAGTATATACATGCTGATTTTAAGGTGTACCGCGATGGGCAGCTGATGGCCACCCTGGCTACTGACCACCGGGTGTATTATGATGAGGGGGCCACGCCGGGCATTGACCATGTGTATATGATTAAAGCCGTGCATGAGGGGCAATGGTCAAACCGAAGCACCGATTACGGGCGGCTGGCCAGCAACTGCCAGCTATTGGGTACTGTTACCGCCCAGGCAGCCCATACTGGCGTGGCAGGGGTAACCATTGTTGCTACGGCCAGCCTTAATGACGATGTAAGCGGCACCGGGGCCAGCAATACCTGGCGGGCCACCACCCAAACCGATGCTACTGGCCATTACCGCATTACTGACCTGCCCAACAGCCCAGGCACAGCAGTAACAGTTACTGCCAAAAGCCTGCACAGCAATATTGTTACTGGTGCCCAAACGGTAACCATTGCGGCAGATACTTTTAACTATGTAGTCAACTTTACTGATGCTTTTGGGGCAGTAAGCAACAGTACTGAACAGGTAGCGGTGCCGGTTAACCTGCTGGCTACCCCAGATACGGCTTTACAACATGTGGCCCTGCGCTGGAATGTGGCCTCGCCCAACTACAGTGGCTTTAAGGTATACCGGGGCACGCGTGAAATTGCTGATGTACCTGCGGCCTTTCCGCGCACCTTCATTGATGCCAGTGGTGAGCCCGGTAAAGACTACGCTTATATGGTAAAAGCTTATTGGAACACCCCCTACACCATACACACCTCTGTTGCTGATACGGCCCTGGCCTTTTTTCCTGTAGTACCGCCAGTACAGGGCATGGCCATTAGCCATTTAGAAGACCAGGACCGCCTGCTGATTAGCTGGAGCCACCAGGCTGACAGGCACGACTATTACGAAGTAACGCGCAACGGCCAGGTGCTAGGTATTGTGCATACGGGTAGTTCGTTGCACCTGGTTGACAGTACCGGCCTGCCTGGCACTATATACAGCTATGGCATTACTGCCGTACAGCAGGTAAGTAACGGCCAGCACCGTTCGGCCACCGTAACCCAAACTGGCCTGTTCCCTTATGTGTCTCAGGTAAGCAGCCTGGCACGGCAGGCCATTACTGGCCAAAACCACATTGGCCTTGCCTGGCAACACCAAAGTACCAATATTGATGGCTATGTAGTAAACCGCAATGGGGCAGTTATTGCTACCCTGCCAGCCTCGGCGCGCAGCTATATTGACAATGCGGCCATACCCGGCAACCCCTACACTTACCAGGTAGTTACGTTGCGCCAGGCACAAGGCACCACCTACCAGTCAGTACCCGTAAGTATTGACATCAGTTACCCTGATATTCTGGCCCCTACTATTACCGGGGCCACGGCCAATACTGACCAGGGCACGGTTACGCTGGCATGGAGCTACACGGCAACTGATGTAACAGGCTTTAATATTTACCGTACGGCCAGTGGCAATACCACCCTTATAGGCACAGTTAATGCGCAGGAAGCTTTTACCTATACTGATATTAGTGGCACGGCCAACAGCAGCTATACCTATGGCCTTTCGGCCTTCCACCAGCGGAATGATTTTACCTACGAGTCGGCAGTAGCCACCCAGGCTGTGGGTTACCCCAATGTGCCGCCACCCACCAACAGGCGTGCTTCTTCTGCCGAACACCACCATGCTGTTGTGTTAACCTGGGATTACCCCCTGAACAATGAAGAAGGGTTTGAAATATACAAAGAGGGCACCCTGCTGGCCACCCCCGGCAAAGGCGTGCGCCGCTATGTAGATGTGTACAATGCATTTGATGAATTTGGGAACTCTGGTTACAACAAACAGTACCGCTACACCATGAAGGCCTTTAGAACTATTGGCGGCACGGTGGTGTATTCAGCCATGAGTGACCACCGCTGGGGCGACCCCATTTTTTCTGATTACAGCCAGACTAAAGTTACCAGTGTATCAGCCTCTGACAGTGATTTTAGCAACCGCATTGAAATTAGCTGGCAATACAGCGGCAGCAGTGAAGAGGTAAAGCTGTACCGCGATGAAACCCTACTTGACCGTGTACAGCTTAGCAACAATAGTTATACAGATTATACTGCCATACCCGGCCAGGTGCATGTGTACCGGTTGGTGGCCACCAATAGCAGTTACGGTTGGGCAGATAAGGGCCGGAGGCTGCATAATGGCATTATTAATGGGCAGGTGCTTACCGCCGATGGGGGCATTGGGGTGCCCGATGTAACCATTACGGCCACGGCCAGAATTGACGGCTCTAATTATACCTATACTGCGGTAACCGACAGCCGAGGCAGGTACCAGCTTACAGATGTGTATTATAAAGATGCCTATTATTATACCCTGACAGCCAACTACCCAGGCCATGTATTTACTGAAAATAATATTGAAGTATACCTGAGCCTTGAAGGCTCAACAGTATATGCCCCTACGTTTTTAGATGAGACGGCCTATGTGATTCAGGGTACGGTAGCCAGAACCGGGCAAAGCTGCGGGCTGGACTCAGTAGCGGTACAACTGACTACTACTATGGCTGACGGCACCCAGGCTAGTGATGATGAGTGGACTGACGCCACCGGGGCTTATGTGTTTACTATTAACCCGGCCGATAAGGAAGTGGCGCAGTATACCGTGACAGTGGCCGATAGCAGCACCTACACCCTGGGGGCCAACGAGTATGTAACCCGGTATTATTTTGGCACCACCACTGTTAACCGCACCCGCCAAAGCATTACTGAGCTTGATACTGAAATTAATTTTACTGACCCTACTACATACCCGGTAACGGTACGGGTGCAAAACCCCTGTGGCCCCATTGGCAGCAACCATTTTCAGGTGCAGGTTGCCTCAGTAAACGGCTGCCTGCAGCAGGAATACACCACCGATGTAAACGGCCACCTGTTGCTGAACCTGCCGCCAGATAATTACCAGGTTACCGTAGTGGGGGTGGCCAATGCCAACTCTACTACCCTTGCTGTGGTAGATTACCTGCGGGTGCGGCCCGCTAAATTTGACCTGTTGGCCATACACCGCCAGTATGAACAGCAGGGCGTTACGCCGGGCAGTGCTGGTTTAGATACCAGCCTGGTGTTTACCTACCACAAAGCACCGCATATTA
>CAZXTW010000057.1:0-15482 GCA_964643525.1 uncultured Roseivirgaceae bacterium | reverse complement strand
GTTTGCATTCATGGTTTCCCCACTGCCTCGTACGATTGGGCCTACCTGTGGCCCTACCTGGCCAACCAGTACCATCTGGTAGCGCCAGATATGATAGGCTTTGGTTACTCTGCCAAGCCCTACCGTTACAAGTACAGCATTTTGGACCAGGCCGACCTGGTAGAGGGGCTTGTGGCACAGTTGGGCCTGGGGCCAGTGCATGTGCTGGCGCATGACTATGGCGATACCGTGGCGCAGGAGCTGCTTGCCCGGGCGCTGGCAGGCAGCCCAAACTGCCTGACCATAAAAACCCTGTGCTTTTTAAATGGTGGGCTGTTTCCTGAGGTGCACCACCCAAGGCCTATTCAACGCTTACTCATAAGCCCAATAGGTTTTTTGATTAGCCGCCTGCTGAGCCAGGCACAGTTTAACAAAAGCTTTTCGGCAGTGTTTGGCCCCAATACCCAGCCCACCCAGCAAGAGCTGGAGGGCTGGTGGCAGCAGGTAACCTACAACAATGGCCACCGCCTGTACCATAAGTTAATTGCCTACCTGGCTGAGCGTAAAAAGTACCGCGCGCGCTGGGCAGGGGCCCTGCAACAACGCAAAATACCGATGCGGTTTATTAATGGCCCTGAAGACCCTGTATCTGGCAAAGATATGGCCAACTATTATGAACAACAGGTGCCCAATGCAGATGTGGTAAGGCTGCCGGGCATAGGCCATTACCCCCAAACAGAAGCACCACAACAGGTGGCAGAGGCCTACCTGCCATTTGTTAATGGGCAGCAGCCAAAAAGGTAATGCCATTTAGCTTAAATAAATGAAATAAGCCTACAATATAATTGGGGCCCTGCCGTCTGTAACCTTGTGGCCTAAATATTGCATGGCAGTACCGGCCACATGGGTACCTGAAAAACTACGTTAAACAACGCCAAACCAAGCGCACATGGATGTAGGCATACTACTGGGTGATGTTTGCCAGAACAGAGAAAGCCATAAGCTGGCCCTTGAGCTGGAAGAGCAACTGAACCTACAGGCAAAACACCGGGCGTATATGATTGACCTGGCAGATTATGGCTGGCCATGTGACGTTCCTGAAGCGATGACCAACACCCTTGAAGGTTGCCAGGGGTTTATATTTGTTACACAACAGCACCAGCACAGCTACAGTACAGCCATTAAGCCTGTACTATCGGTTTTTCATGATACCTTTGCGGGTAAACCTGTAGCAGTGGCTACCTGTAGCAATGACCAGCAGTATGGTTTCAAGGCCTTTACACAGCTTAAGCTTGCGCTTGCTGACATGGGCTGCTACCCGTTAGATGAAGGGCTGAACCTGAACATGATAGGCAAACGCTTTGATGAGGCACTGCAATTGAACCACAAAGCCACCGAAAGGCAGGTAAAAGAATTTATAGAAGCTTTTGTTTGGCATAGCCAGGGCTGGTTGCAGCGGCAACTAACCCTTGAACAAAAAGGCAGGCGTTACCAAAACGTGTTGCCTTCATAACTAGGCATACAGGCAAGGCATTGGCACCGATACTATCGGTAACTATTTGCGCACAATTGTGTTATGTGATTAATGATAAGTAAAAGAGACTGAAGCGATGGAAGCCGCACTGCACATGAAGGCAGACCATATAGAACGTACAGTAAGCAAAGAGCGAGGGCGGTTGCTCAATTTTATAAAAAAGAGCGTGCCTACTGCTGAAGATGCTGAGGATATTCTGCAAGACGTATTTTACCAGTTTGTTTCTGGTTATGACGAAATAAAATCGTTAGACCGTGTGTCGTCATGGCTGTTTCGAGTGGCCCGCAACAAAATCACTGACCTGTACCGCAAAAAGAAGCCCGACAACTTTTCGCATTACAATGCAGGCCTCTCTGCTGGTGATGATGACAGCCCGCTGATGCTTGAAGACATATTGCCCGACCTGACCAGTCTGCCCGATGAGGCCTATATCAGAACCGTTATTTGGGATGAGGTGCACCAGGCACTGAAGGAAATGCCCAAAGAGCAGCGTGATGTGTTTGTGGCCCATGAGTTTGAAGACCAGAGCTTTAAAGACATGGAAAAAGAAACCGGCCTGACGGTAAACACCCTGCTTTCGCGCAAGCGGTATGCAATACTATACCTGCGCAAGCATTTGCAACGACTGTACGAAGAACTTTAATACACAAGGCATGATGGACGAAAAAGGTAAATGGTGCCTGAAATTAATGGTAAAAGGTATTGCCAAGCTGGCCGTGGTAGGCGTGGTGGTGTTGTTTTTATGGAACTGGCTAATGCCCTACCTGTTTGGCCTGCCTGTAATTAACTACTGGCAATCATTGGGCCTGCTGCTACTTTCAAAAATATTCTTTTCGGGCTTCTGGTACCAAAACTATGATGGCCACTATGAACAACCCGAGCAGGACGACGACCGTGAGCACTGGAAGCAGAAGTTTCACCGCAAGTGGGGCCATGTAGACCGCCAGCACAGGCAACGTTTAAAAGAAGAGCTATCTAAAAAGCTGCACGATAAAGAAGAAGATGCAGAGCAGCGCGTACCTTAACAACAGATGTAAAATACGCGCTGCCCTCCCTATTAACTTTTAACAAATACCAACGTAACCTTATTGAAATCAGCCGCGGCATTAATTACTTTTCTAAAGGCCTCAAAATCTTCAAGGTCGCAGTTTATCTCTTTATAATATTCATCTACCTGCACGGTTACCTCATTGCCGTTTACTGTATAGCTTGACTCAAACAAAAACACCTTATCGCCAGCTTCCTGGTGTTCGTGGTAAATCTTGATCTGGTCAAGATTTTTTACGGTATATCCTTCAGGTATGGTAAATGATATTTTGCGCAGGTAAAGCCTGTTGTAAAAATTCTCTACATCAAGCACACGTTCATCTTCCTGATACATTTCAATTTGCGGGCCAATGACCTCGCCCAGCTTCAGCAAATAACGGTTGCCGGCCCGCTCAATAATAGCTGCTGTTTCAAGCGTAGCATCTATAGTAAAAGGGTCTGTCAGGGGTGATAGGTTCTGCTCGCCATTGGTCACTTGTACATCAACAAAGGTGGCATCTTCGGCCGATGATTTAATGAGCGCTTCGGCCTGGGCACGCCTTTCATCTTCTGGTATAAACGGCCACACTGCCTGCAATTGAGCCCCGTTATAGCCCGACATGGCCCGGTGCACCTCCATGGTGGCTTTTTCCATGCCTTCGTTAAACTTGATTTGAATATCTAAATTGTCGTAGCTCTTTTCATAACCCAGGGCAGGTATAAACTTAATATTGCCCACCCCCGTTGTGGTATTGCCTATGTTTGCCTCGCTTATAAACAGGCCGTAATTATGGGTAATATTAAAAGGCAGCATGCCGTACCGGTAAAAGGGGTTGTCGGGGCTCAGGTATGTGTCATGATCAGGAAAATAAAGGGCGTACTCAGTAAAGTAATTCCACGATTCAAAATCGCCATCAAAAGGTATGTCAGAGCGGTCAGAGGTAAGCACCAGCTCAAAGGGCACTTCAGCCACCTTTAACATGGCCGCAAATAGTTTGGTAATGCCTTTGGGGTTGCCATACTGGTTGTTAATAATAGCGGCCACATCAGAAAACTCGTCCATGCTTACATCCTTAATGGCAAAGTTTGACTTAATATGGTTTTCAATGGCCCTGATCTTATCTTCATTGCTGGCACTGTTTTTAACCTTCAGGCCTTTGTAATACTTAAGTACGGTTTTGGCCAGGTTATCGTCAGTTAAAAACAGCCCGCCGTGCAACCGCTGGGCAGCATCGGCCCAGGTAAGCAGCCGCTCATCACCCTGAAAGTGGTTGTAGCTTAGCTTGTACTCAAGCCGCATGCGGTTGGCGTTAAAATAAGAGAACTCTTCTTCCTTAAGCACAGGCACATCGGTAGCCGTAGCCGTAATGTGGCGCTTGCCAGCTGCCTTTTCGGCTTCAGGCTTGGGCAGGCCGTTGTATCCTTTTACTGAAAACTCCAGGTTCTCTGGCGAAATGAGCTTAAAAGCCCCTTCCTTAATAGGCACCCTGTTCTGAAAATACTCACGTCCAAAATAGCTGGGCAACATTTTTCGCCGGTGCAGGTACTCTATCTCACTGCCCAGTTCAACACCCTCTACAGCAAAAATCTTATAGCCCTGGCCCCCTTCATCATCAGTTACATCTTTAATATTGTCGTTATTCAACACTACCACCTTGCCGTCTGGGCTAATGGCGCGGGCTTTCACTTCAATTAGCTCTTCAACGCCACTCATGGGTACATATATTTTGTTAAACCCCTGTATGGCATCGTCATTATTAACCCGAATAATTTTATGGGTAGTATTGTACAGGTCAAGGCCCAGGGTTTCTGAGTTATAAGCATACTCATGGGCCACAAAGCTTCTTAAAATAATGGCAGGCTCCTGCGCTTCAGCATCACTTATGGCCATACGTGCACGCTCTTCTTGCCAGTCAAACACCTCGTAGGGCAGGTCTTGCGCCTGGGTGCTGGCCCAAATCAGAAGGCAGGCCATAGGTAAAAAACATTTCAACACTTGTTTGCTGCTCCAGCTCATAATTCTCTAAAAATTAGTATTGGTACTTTTGTAGTTATCTACTGCCTGCCTTGTTACAATTGTCAGTAGCAGGCAGGGCCAAGGGTAGGCTATTTATAGTTTTTTCAATATCAGCACTTCACGGTACTGTTCACTCAATTGCTTAATTACCTCGTTCCAAGCCTGAAAACCGCTTTGCGGCAACAGTAAATAGTTAATAGCAATGCTCCTGCTATACACAATTTCATTGCCCTGCTGCTGGTAGCTAATGGTATAAGAGGCTACCTCGTTGCTGTAGCTACTACTTTCTGGCAGGTACTCTACCGCATAGCCCGCTGGCAGTTCAAAAACCACCTGGTGGTTTCTGGTATGGTAATACTCCTGCTCAAGCGGCAGCTGCCGCTGGGCGGTATCAATCAAGTCATTAAAGTACGATTTGTTTAAATTCAGGTTCAGGTAAATCTCATCGCCTAAATCGCGGTAATAATCATCAAGTTTATAGGTATAATCAACCTGAAGGGGTTTGTCTTTATCATGAAGGTTTTTTAGTGCATAATCTTCAACAAAAAACTTATTGCTGCCCTTATTCACAATGCCAGTCACAAAGTCGGCCTCTTCTTTGGTGTCAAGGCCAATAATTCGGTACGAGTTAAACACCTTGGGGTAGCCAGCCAGGCTTAAGGTGCCGCTGCCTTTTAACGAGCCATCAACAATAGCCAGCCTGCTGGTATCAGCAATTACATTGGTGGCCGCATTAATAATGGGTACCTCTTCAATAAGGTAGCGTTCATGGTCAAGGGCAATCAGGGCCTGCTTGCCCTGTATCATTGAAGAGGGCAGGCCCATGGGGGTGTACTTGCTAGTGGCGTCAAGAAAAACATACTGGCCGTTATTGTCCCAGGCGGCAATCATATGGTTATCAACAATAGGGGTGGGCACTTCAGTATACAGGTAGGGTATATCGCGTGAGCCTACCCATACCAAATGTGATTTTATGCCTGCCAGGGTTAACATATGTTGTGTAATACTGGCCATATCTTTACAATCGCCATAACGCTGGTTGCATACCAGGCCGGCACTGTGTGGTATAAAACCGCGCATGCCATTTTCAAAAGCTATATACTTAATATTATCCTGTACCCAGTAAAAAATGGCGCGTACCTTTTCAGCCTCGGTGGCCAGGTTATGCGTCAATGAGTCAACAATAGTGCGCAGCTGTGGGTCATCTTCCAGGTTAATTTCCTTCACAAAATCAGCATACATGCGGTACAGGTCATCAACATTAGCCAGTATGGCTTGCGCTTGCCCGTTAATAGTGGCCTTGCTAATGTGGTAAACAATATGTGGGGCCACATAGCTTAATTTGGGTGCCCTGGGTTCAGTCTGTAGCTTTTCAACCTCGCTGGCCGTCCAGGTATAAGTAACGCGCCCGTTTTTCTCTTCTTTATTGAAGTCAACCGCCAGCCCATCGGTATTCATCAGGCGGTAACTCAGTTCTATATCTTTATCTAAAACAATGCTTAACTGCGATTGCTCGGTGGGCAGGCCAGAACCAAAGTAAAAGGCAGTTAAAAAGCGGGGGTCAGTAATTTCTTTGGTATACTCTTTAATGGTACGGGCGCCAGGTTGCAGGGCAGGGTACACAAAAAAGGTTGACTTGCTGTCGTCATAAAACACTCCAGAGCTATTGTCGTCTTTTTCAGTATAGCGCTCTACCTCTATACGCCTGTATTTTTTGCCGTTGGGTACCAGTGTGGCTGCCTTCAGGTTAACCAGCTTATTAAAATGGGAGGTGTACACTTCATCTTCGGCCAACACGTTTGACTGTTCGTTCAGGTGCAGCAGTTCACGGTAAATACTTTCCTGCACCTTAATCTGGCCGTTGGCCAGGCTAATATCAACATGTTCCTGATGTTTGAGCAGCACCGCAAACATATCTGGGTACTTACTTTTCATTTCATCATACACCTTTGTAGACTGGCCCGAGGCAAAAAATGGGCAAACAAGCAAAAGCATAGCAAAGCCCCAGTAATTCAGTTTACGCACCATTCATCCTTTCTTCTTGAAGTATCAATACTTTACTATATGCAATTGTTATAACGCAAACAGGGCCTATTACATTTCAAAGCCCCAAAACAAAAGCCTGCGTGGCCTGTAATAGCCTATTACAGCATGGCTTAATTTAACAAATATATAAGCCAATACCATACCAATTTATGCCAGCTGCCGGGTTTGCCTTGTTTGTAGCTGTGCCTGCCTGCATTTATTTCAGTCATAGGGCATTTTTGCCCAACTTATTTTACTTTGGTATAAAATATGATAGGGTGTATATGCCAGGGTTTACCTGCACCAGTATTTCATTGAACTAAAAACGTTAAGATATAATGAATAAGATTACAAAAAGCCTTTTGGCCCTATGCCTTATAATGATGGTGGGCCTGGTACAGGCACAAAATGCAGAAACAATACTCAAGAAGCACTTTGAGGCTGTAGGGCAAGAGGCACTGGTAAAGAAAAAAAGCATGCTGGCAAATGGCCAGTTCTCTTACGAGGCGTTTGGCCTGCAGCTACCCATGAAAATGTACATCATGCGCCCCAATAAAATCAGGGTTGAGGGCACCTTTCAAAACCAGCCCTTTGTGCAGGCATTTGACGGTAAGAATGGCTGGTTAATGGCGCCCTGGTTGGGCGGCACCCCGCAGGATTTAGATGCAGGCACCCTGCGGCAAATACGTGACCTGGCCGATATTGACGGCCTGCTTTATAATTACCAGGACAAGGGCTTTGAACTAAGTTATGAGGGTACCGAAACGGCCGAGGGCAACGAGGCTTATAAATTAAAGCTGACCAAGGCAGATGGTGCCTCAGTGCTTTTCCTGATTAATACAAGCACCTATTTGGTAATTAAACAAATAGCCCAGAGCCAGTTAAAAGGCCAGCCCTTAAATAGTGAGGTAGTCATGACAGACTACCGCAAGGTAGATGGGGTAACATTTGCTCACAAATGGGTAACCAAAGCCAATGGGCAAACGGTAGCTGCCATTACTTTTGACACCCTAAGCTTTGATGAGGCTATTGATGAAAGCATATTTAACAAACCTGATGGCGAGTAGCCAGCCCCGGCCCTGACCACAGGGCACCACAGGCCAGGCCACCAGCACTGCATAGCGTGCTGGTGGCCTGTTTTTTTGTATAGGGGTGCAGTTGCCTGCCCTGAATTGTGCTGTTATTATCGAACAGTTCCATGCACTACCTGGAGGCAGGCAAACAATTATTCTGTAAACAGGGCCAGTGTTTGTGTTTTACTGTCAAGCTGGCACCTTGTATATTGGTACGAACAGAATATTCTTTTTAAATTGCCACCAATCTACTGACATCATTTACATTTAATTTAATCCAGTACCTATCCATCAACTAAGCTGCCACCCTGATGTAAATCTAATACAAAGCTGTTGTGCAGCGGTTTGCAGTGATTCATAACAGGGCTATTTAATAAGTGAGTGATATGTTTGCAACCAAAGCTGTGCGGTTGTTTAAAAAATGGCTTCATGTGGGTGTACAAAGCACCTTTGGCCAATTAAGAAGGCACCAGATTGTGCTGCTTAATTATGCTATTGCGGCTGTGGTAGCATTCATATGCCTGTTGTTTATGACCAATATATGGGCCGGTACTTACTGGGCTGCAGGTATTGACCTGTTGGTTATTGCATTACTGGGTGTGCCTTACAGGTTAAATGCCAAAGGCAAAACAACGGCAGCCACCATTACCTTTATTTTATTGCTTTTAAGCTGCATTATTGCAGTGGCAGGGGTGGCCTACAGTAAGGCACGCTTTACTGATACTGAATACCTTATAGTGCCATTGGTGGCATTTTGCGCCCTGTTACTTGATGGTAAAAAACAAAATGTACTGACGCTGCTTACCATCATTACTTTTTTAGTGCTGAAAACGGTGCGTATTTATTTGCAGATTGGCTTTTTTGAACCAAACGCAGTGTTGGCCTTATTTAACAATTTTGTAGTGATTGGCACAGTGTACGTGGGCATTACCAGTTTTAAGGTGCTTATATACCGCCTTACCCGTGAGCAGGCCCAGCAGCGACAAACCCTGTATACCCTGATTGACAGCCTGCCTATTTTTGTGGCCCTGCTTGATGCCAACAGAAAGTACTCTATGGTAAACAAAAGCTACGAAACCACCTTTGGTATGGCACGCAGCCAAATTATTGGCAAAACACCCTATGATGTGCTGCCAGCAAATATTACAGACAAACACCTGCCCCTGATCAACCAGGCTTTTTATGGTCACCCTACTGAGTTTGCTGATTATACCAACCTGCCCGATGGCACCAGTATTTTTGCCCAGGGTATTTACATGCCCATTTTTAATAAAGAGGGCGAAGTAAGGGCAGTAGCCACCTTTGTTAATGACCTGACCCAGCTTAAAGACGCTGAGAATAAAATTGTTGACCAAAATGAAGAGCTAAAGGCCCTTACCCACCAGCTAAAAGAAGCCAACCAAACTAAAGACAGGCTGTTTTCTGTGATCTCGCACGATTTGCGTGGCCCCCTAAGCTCGCTCATGGGGGTGCTTGAGCTCACCCAGCAGGGGCAAATTGGCCAACAGGAGTTTCAGCAGCTTATTGGCGGGCTGGTTAAAAATGTAACCAATAACATACAGTTGCTCAACAACCTGTTGTACTGGTCTAAAAGCCAGATGGATGGCATTAAAGTTAAACCCAAAGCCTTTTTAATGAATGAACTGATTGAGCAAAACACTGATTTGTTTGCCCACCAGGCAGAAGACAAAGGCTTGACAATAGAAAAGGTAATGCCCGAGCAATACCTGGTGCATGCAGACCCTGATATGGTTGACCTGGTGGTGCGTAACCTGGTTTCGAACGCCATAAAATTTAGCTGCAGGCATGGCCATATTAAAGTGTATACCAAAGCGGCTACCAACCGCCTGTGCATTGGTGTGGCTGACGATGGCATTGGCATGAGCCAGGAGCAAATCAAAGGCCTGTTTAACATTACCTCTGGCAGCCGCAGGGGCACCAGCAATGAAAAAGGCACAGGCCTTGGCCTAAGGCTATGTAAAGACTTTTTAGAGCGCAATGGCAGCATGCTGCAGGTAAGCAGCCAGCTGGGGCTGGGCTCAATTTTTGAGTTTGAACTGCCACTGGTTACCAATGAAGATTAATCAGTAACCTTAACAAACAAAGCAAATGAAATCAGTATCAAGGTTGCAGCACATTACACCTATTGGCGTAGAGCAAATGGGTGATTTGGCCGATAGCCTGGCCGACCCCGAACTGCTGCGTTTAGAAAACCTTGATACTGACTTGCGCCCACCTGAAAGTGCCCTTGCCTACACACAACAGGCCGTGCATAATGACGCGGCCAACAGCTACCTGCCCTTTTTTGGGCTTGAGGCCACACGCCAGGCTACTGCCACACTGGTGGGCCAGCAGGCAAGGCAGCAGTATAACTGGCAAACAGAGTGCCTGATAAGTGCAGGGGGGCTTTCGGGCATATTAAATGTACTGTTGGCAACGCTTGAGCCTGGCGATGAGGTGTTGATGACCGACCCTACTTACGTGGGCCTCATTAACCGGGTAAGGCTGGCAGGGGGTGTGCCCAGGTACGTGCCCCTGTTGCCTGGCCCGAAAGGGTGGCGCCTTGATACTGAGGCACTGGCCAACATGCCTATAGACAGGGTAAAAGTAGCCCTGATTATGAGCCCCTCAATGCCAACAGGGGCCGTATTGAACCAGGCAGAGTGGGAGGCCATAGCCCACTACTGCCAAAAGGCCGATTGCTGGCTGCTGTACAATGCTGCCATGGAACGCATTTTGTTTGATGGGCGGCAGCCTATACACCCTGCAGCCTTGCCCGGTATGCGCCAGCGTACCATTACCGTGGGTGCCGCCTCAAAAGAATACCGGATGATTGGCTGGCGCGTAGGCTGGGTGGTGGGGCCAGCCGCAATTATGGCAGATGTAGCCCGGGTAAGCATTAGCAATGTGGTGTGCCAGACTGGCATTGCCATGGGGGCAGTGGCCCATGCCATCACTACCGCCAATGATGGCATTGCCCAGGCCGTGGCTACCTGGCAGGCCCGCCGCAACAGGCTGCTTAATGAGCTGGCCAACTATACCATAATACCGCCACACGGGGGCTGGTCGTTGCTGGTTCACGTAAGCCCCATGGGTATTGACGGGGCTACTGCCGCCAAACTGCTGCTACAGCATGGCAAAATAGCAGCCACCCCTATGGTAAACTGGGGCTCACAAAAAGCGGCACAGTATGTAAGGCTGGTTTACTCTAACGAGCCAGAAGCACGCCTGGCAGGCATAGGGCAACGCTTTGCTGAAGCCTTCAAAGGGCTGGTTTAACCCGCATGAGGTGGGCTAATGAATAATACAGGCTTAAGTCATTAACCGTACAATGGCTAAATCATCGCTGTTTTGGTGCTTCCACTCGTCTTGAATAAAGCGCACCTTCCGCTCTAAAAAATTGGGGTGCTCCATATACTCATGGTCGGCCAGTAAAAAAGAAACCATATCAGCCTCAGGGCGTTGGGCTATCCTGCGCGTAACTGGCTTAAACGTAAAAATACCATCGGTGCTAAAAGCCAGGTTATTAAACTCGTCAATGCTTAGCTTTTGCCGCTGTTGCTGGTACCATAGGTCAAAATCTTCAGCCAAATGGTAGCCTAAATAATCGGGGCGGTTGTCCTGGTCATACTCTATGGCCTCGCCATCCCAATACACAAGCCCATCGCCAACCACAATCACCTCTGCCGTGTGCGCCTTCATATCTACCAGGCTCAGTACAATGGTGCTGAGCAATTCTTTGGTATCAAGGCCCAAATTGTTTTTAGCCTGTGCTGCCTGCTCAAACAACTGGCGCATAACCAGGGCCAGGCCCTGCTTTAAATCAAGCGTTTGCCCGGTAGTGAACTCAAGGTAGTACTGCTTTTTGGCAATCTGCCGCAGTATTTTACCAAACAGCATGGATGCAAAGGCCGATTCTGTTCCGGTTGAGCAGCCATCAAGCACGGCCACCAACTGCTGTTCGGCACCAAACTGGGCATTCACAAAAAAATCTTCACAATGATTGGTATGGAAAGTGCCAATCTGCAAAACGGAATATATCTTCATAAGCGTTTAGGGCACTGCAAAGTTAGCGCAAGCGCAGTATTATCAAATAAGAAAAATGTGGCCAGTGGTTATTATGCCTGATGGCCCTTTTAAGCGCAACAGCCTGGCACCCCTTTACAAGTACGGCCAACGTGTTACCTTTACAGTGCAGGTGCCAACGCACCCGGCAGCCCAGGCTACAGGTAAGCAATACACGGCATAATACCATCATGAACGCAGAACAACAACCGCAACCGCCAACACAGGTGATAGAACAGTTTAACAATACGGCACTGCCCCTGCCAGTGGGTGAGCGCCTCATTGACCTGTTTGAACAACATGCGCATAACCACCCGGTAGATGTGGCTTTGATTTATGGTGACAGCCCTACCACCTATGCCGAGCTGAATGCCCGGGCCAACCAAATTGCCGGGCAGCTGCAAACGGCAGGCGTGCAACCAGGCAGCGTAGTGGTGGTGGTGCTTGAGCGGTCAGTCAATTATGTGGCTACTGTATTGGCCGTATTGAAGCATGCGGCTACCTACCTGCCAATTGATGCGGCCAACCCCGACGAGCGCCTGAACTATATCCTGGCCGATAGCCAGGCGCACTTTCTGGTTACCAGTAAGGCCATTGACAGCCACCGCCAGCTTAAATGGAGCCATGAGCTGGTGTATGTTGATGATGCCCCCCGGTTTGCCGGTGCCTTTCAGTGCAGCAATGCCTACAACAACCGCCTGTACATTTTGTATACTTCTGGCAGCACTGGCAAGCCAAAAGGGGTGATTGGTACCCAGCAAGGCCTGCTGAACCGCCTGCACTGGGGGTGGAATACCTACCCCTACATTACTGGCGAACTGTGCAGCCAGTACATGAGCCTGAGCTTTGTTGACCACGTGGCCGAAATGTTTTCACCCTTACTCAAAGGTGTGCCTGTGGTTATTGCGGTAGATGAAGAAATAAGCAATGTAGAGCGCCTGGCCAAAATGCTACTGCAGCACAAGGTAAGCCGTATTACAATCGTGCCCTCGCTGTTGCAGGCGCTAACCCAACTCAAAAAAGCACGCAACATACAGTTTACGGCCCTGCGCTATGTGTTTTGCAGTGGCGAGGTGCTGCCCTTTTACCTGGCCCAACAGTTTTACCAGGAGTTTGGCCACGCCCGGCTGGTAAACATATACGGCTCAACAGAGGTAGGTGGTGATGTTACCTGTATTAATGTAGACCGCTACCGGGTAGAAGAAGTGCTGGGCTACTTCAGGCAAACCTTTGAAGGCAACTTTTTAAAAAACGAGCAGTGGTACCAGGGGCAGGGCAGCAAAGAGTTTACCGTGGCCAATGTGCCCCTTGAGGCACTGGCACCCAAGTTTCAAAACAGCGCAATTTCTGAATACCCCATGGCGGTTGACGAGTACTACGCCTGGCTACACCAGGAGGTAATACCCTATACCATCAATACCGCCTCGCCTACCTTCATTGGGCATATGACCTCCGTGCTGCCAGACTATGTGCACGACATAAGCAAGCTCATATCGCAGCTAAACCAGAATGTGGTTAAAATAGAAACCTCAAAAGCAGTTACCTTTCTTGAGCGTGAGGCTGTAGCCATATTACACCGGGTGTTTTATAACAAGGCGGCTGCTTTTTATGATGACCATACCCAAAAGCTGAACTCAGTGCTGGGCATAATTACCAGCGGGGGCAGCCTGGCCAACGTATCGGCCTTGCTCTCGGCCCGCAACAAGGCCCTGTTACAGGCCGAAACAGATAAAGACATTTTGTACAAAGAGAGCACCTTTGCTTTGCTGCACAAGCAGGGCTACCGCGATATGGTACTTATTGGCACCCAGTTGATGCACTACTCATTTAAAAAGGCGGCTTCTGTACTGGGCCTGGGCACCAACAACCTGTTGCATGTGCAGCACGACAATAAGGGCCGCATGATACTGAGCGACCTGGAGGCTAAAGTTGAACACTGCCGCAAAAACCGGCTATTAATTATTGCCATTGTAGGCATTGCAGGTTCTACAGAGCGGGGCAATATTGACCCCCTGCCTGAAATTGGCCAGGTGGCTGCCCGCCATGGCATTCATTTTCATGTTGATGCCGCCTGGGGTGGGGCCCTGATTTTTTCTGACAAATACAAAGGCCTGCTCAAAGGCATTGAACAGGCAGATACCATTACCTTTTGTGGGCACAAGCAATTGTTTTTGCCGCAGGGCGTAAGCGCATGCCTGGCGGCCAACCCGCATCAGTTTCACCACAACTCGATTACGGCCAACTACCAGGCCACAGCCAACTCGTACGATACTGGCCGCTTTACCCTGGAGGGGTCGCGACCGGCCCTGGCCATGTGCCTGCACGCCTCGCTGCGGGTACTGGGCAAAAAGGGGTACGAGCTGCTGGTCAATAACGGCATAGAAAAGGCCATAACCTATGCCCAAATGCTGCAGGCGTTTGACTGCTTTGAGCTGCTAAGCCGGCAAATGAACATCATAAACTACCGGTATATACCTGAAGCATACCGGCAGGCATGTACCAGCGGCCAGCTTACTGCTGCACAGAACCAGGCCATTAACACCACCAATGAGCAAATACAGCAGCGGCAGTTTTATAAAGGCAAAACGTTTATTTCTAAAACCACCATACAGCACCTGGCCCATGGCAGCATAGTGGTGTTCAGAACGGTGCTATCAAACCCCTTAACCACCCGTGATGATTTAATAGAAGTACTTGCCGACCAGCTGCAGGTAATCAGGGAAGTTACCGGCGAGCATATTGACATAACGCACAATATGGCGGCTGGTGACGGCCAGCCGCCGCAGCCACAGGCACCCACCTACCAACAGGTAACTATTGGCAAGCCCATTGCCAACACCCAGATTTACATTTTAGATGCCCGGCAAAAACCTGTGCCAGTTGGCGAGCAGGGCGAGCTGTACGTAGCGGGCGCAGGCCTGGCCGAAGGGTACTGGCAGCGCAGCCAACTGACTGAAGCCAGCTTTGTGCCCAACCCCTTTGTGCCGGGTACGCTCATGTTTAAAACCGGCGACCTGGGCAGCTGGAAGGCCGACGGCACCATTGACTTTTATGGCCGTATTGGCAACCAGATTAAAGTGAATGGCAACCGGGTAGAGCCAGCCGAAGTTGAACATGTTTTGTTAGAATTAGAACAAGTGCACCAGGCAGCGGTTTTACCAATGCAGGGCCACAGCGGCACGGGCCTGACGGCCTTTATTGTAAAAGCCAATACGCTTACAGTTGAGGCACTACAGGCACATATGGCCAGCCGGCTGCCTGCCTATATGGTGCCGCGTAATTATGTGGTGCTAAGCGAGCTGCCCGTAAACCCTAACGGCAAGCTTGACCGGCAAATGCTGCAAACCCTAAACCAACAAGCAACCAGCAAATAATACAGGTATGTCTGAACCTATTTATGATTTGAATACCCGTGCCGAAACCGTGATTGGCATTGTTGGGGGCATGGGGCCACAGGCAGGCGCCGACCTGTTTAGCCAA
Organism: uncultured Roseivirgaceae bacterium; assembly: GCA_964643525.1. Lineage (GTDB taxonomy): Bacteria > Bacteroidota > Bacteroidia > Cytophagales > Cyclobacteriaceae > CAZXTW01. The sequence continues at coordinate 283 of CAZXTW010000057.1, read as the reverse complement.
ATTGCAGCCCATACTACAGCCAGCAAAGACCAGGACCACCACTCGGTGATTATGGTGTCTTACCCAGGGCATATTCATGACCGCACTGAATATTACGAGGGCAAAACCAGCACCAACCCCGGCCATGCCATAGCTGCCTGCCTCATTAAGCTGCAACAGGCCGGCGCCCATATTGCCGGCCTGGCCTGCAACTCATCACACATACCCGTAATTTTTGACCAGGTGCAGACCACCCTGCGCCAGCAGGGCGGCACCATTCAGGTATACCATATGCCTTATGAAA
>CAZXTW010000056.1:6571-15626 GCA_964643525.1 uncultured Roseivirgaceae bacterium | reverse complement strand
GCCATACCCAGCGTTGGGGCCGACTTTAACATATCACGGTATTTTATGATTGGCACCCAGGTGGGGTACCAGCTCATGGTGGGCAGCAACCTGCCTGGCATTGAAGACCATGACCTGGGCAGCCCCACCGGCACCCTTACCTTTAAGTTTGGCTATTTTTAGCCATTTGCCACCACAGCAGTGTACGCTGCCTACGGGTCATGGCGTTAATACCCTACAAAACAGGTGTATTACAAATAGATAACAGTCATGACTCGTAAATTTCTCAACACAACTGCCACCCGCAGGGGCGGCCACGCCGCCCTACTACTCTGGTGCCTCATTATAGCTGTAGCCGGCAGTTCAGTACAGGCCACCTACCACCAAAGCAAGCGCAACAAAAAGCCTAAAAAAGTACCCTACCTAGGTAAAAAGGGTTTTGAAAAGGCCTTTAGGCTCATTGCTGAAAGCGTATATGCCCACCCCGACGAGGTAACCAATATTGATTACATCCGCTTTATTGAGGCCCTGAAGCAGCAGGGCGAAAGTGTAGTGGCCTACCAGATGGACAGCACACAGTGGACCAGCACCTTTCCGCATGCCGTGATGGAGCCCATGGCCCAGCACTATGGCTGGCACCCCGCCTTTTATGACTATCCTGCCGTTAACATACCCCACGCCGGGGCGGTGCGCTACTGCCAGTGGCTTACTGAACAATACCACACAATGCCCAAAAGAAAATACAAAAAGGTGGTATTCAGGCTGCCCACAGCCCAAGAGTGGCTACAGGCCGCTGCCCCCCTGCCAGACCATAACCTACCCTGGTACGGCAGCAAATGGTACAACGCCAACAACCAGATAATGGCCAACGTCAAGGCCACCGATTTTGCTGATCCTAACCATGGCAGCGTATATTACCACGACGGGTACTTTTACACCACTAAAACCGTGTACCAAGCCAACAGCAACGGCCTGTACCATATTATTGGCAACGTGGCAGAAATGCTGCAACAGGCCGGCCAAGCCAAAGGCGGCCATGGGGATAGCTTTATTCAAAACTGCGGTGTTGAGCAAACCCAAACCTATACGGGGCCCGACCCAAGGGTGGGCTTCAGGGTATTTATGGAAGTGCTAGAGCCCTAGCTAAGCCACCCAACAATACATACAAAAGCCCCTCACTTGCTGGCAAGTGAGGGGCTTTTGTATGGGTAAACTCAAACTTAACTACCTGGCTTATAATAAGGCAGGGCCTCGGCCATCCACTTATTCAAATCAGAAATACGGGTATCATGGCTGGGGTGGGTACTCATAAACTCTGGCGGGGCCTGGCCTCCGCTGCTTTGCGCGGCCATACGCTCCCAAAACTTGGGGGCCTCACGCGGGTCATACCCGGCCATGGCCATAAACGTCAGCCCCAGGCGGTCGGCCTCTGACTCGTGCAGGCGGCTGTACTTTAAAATACCCAACTGCGAGCCTATGCCGTAGCTTTGCATAAACAGGTTTTGCGTCAGTGCTGGCTTATCTTGCAGGGCCACGCTCAGGGCTGCCCCGCCCAGCTGCACAGCCATACCTTGTGTCATCCGTTCGTTGCCATGCTTGGCAATGGCATGCGCCACCTCATGGCCCATGACCACAGCCACCCCCACTTCATTTTGGCAAATGGGCATAATACCTGTATAAAACGCCACCTTGCCGCCAGGCATGGCCCAGGCATTCACGGTATTTTCGTCAATCAGGTTAAACTCCCATTTATAATCTTTCAGCTCACCAGCCAGCCCCTTTTCAGTCATATACTGCTCAACGGCTTTTGAAATGCGCTCACCAGAATTCTTCACCATGGCCGTCCACTCTTCATTGGCACTTACCTTGCTCTCGCTAATTACCGTGCTGTAATTGGCAAAGCTCATTTCACGCATTTGCGAGCCTGGTATTAAAGTAAGCTGCTTGCGGCCCGTAATAGGTACAGTAGCACAACCCATTGCCAACAACAGGCATACAATAAATACTACTTTATTTTTCATATCAGGTTTATATTAAGATTCTTATTCAGGTGGGTGCAAATTTACAGAGTTTCTGTTTTTTGGCCCACCCTACCCCTATGAAAACGCTTGTATATGCATATTATATTGTACCCTGCCGGCAGGCACCCCAAATAAAAGCAGGCAAACTGTATGCGCACAGGTTTGCAGAAAAGCATAAAAACGTATTTTTGTTAAAAAGAGCCAATTATGAAAATTATTGCCATAGGCAGGAATTACACCGAGCACATTAAAGAACTGAACAACGAAAAGCCTGATGAGCCAGTAATATTTACCAAGCCAGATACGGCCCTGCTGCGCAACAATGAGCCTTTTTACTTTCCTGATTACACCAAAAACATTCACCATGAAGTAGAGGTAGTGGTAAAAATATGCCGTGAAGGCAAATACGTTGAGCCTGCCTTTGCCAAAGACTATTACGACCAGATTGGGCTGGGCATTGATTTTACTGCCCGAGATTTGCAGCAAAAAGCCAAAGAAAAGGGCCTGCCCTGGGCCATTGCCAAGGGCTTTAATGGCTCGGCCCCAGTGTCAGACTTCTACCCCGCAAACCAGTTTGGCGACCCCAATAACCTGAACTTTAGCCTTGATATTGATGGCAAGGTGGTGCAACAGGGCAATACCAACCTCATGCTGTACCCCATTGATGAAATAATTAGCTATGTATCGCAGTTTTTTACTTTAAAAAAGGGCGACCTGATATTTACCGGCACCCCCAAAGGTGTTGGGCCGGTGGCCATTGGCAACAGACTGAAAGGATATATTGAAAATGAGCTGTTACTTGATTTTGAAATTAAATAAACCATACCTATTACTTTTAGCCGTACTATGGCCAGTGCTGGCTGTTGCGCAAACACAACCCAGCACCAGCGGCTACTTTTTTCCGGTGCGGCCGGGGGTAACCAACTTCCTCTCGGGCACTATGGGCGAGTTGCGCAGCACGCACTTTCATGCCGGCATTGACATAAAAACCAGCGGCCGCGAGGGGCTGCCCATTTATGCCGCCCAGCAGGGCACCATAACCCGCATAAAAATAAGCACCGGTGGCTACGGCAACTGCCTGTACATGCTGCACCCTGATGGCAACACCACCGTTTACGCCCACCTGCAAAAGTTTGTGCCTGCCATTGCCAACTGGGTGCGCAAAAAGCAGTACCAAAAGCAAACCTTTGAAATTGAGCTGTTTCCTGAACAAAACCAGTTTGCCTTTAACAAAGGTGAGCAAATAGGCATATCTGGCAACAGTGGTTCATCTGGCGGGCCGCACCTGCACTTTGAAATCAGAGACGCCCAGCAACGCCCCCTGAACCCCCTGCTGTTTGGCTTTGATGAAATAAAAGACCACATCCCCCCGCTGGTAAACCGCATAGCCCTTATTACGCTAGATGCAAACAGCCGCGTTAATGGCCGCTTTGGGCGGTTTACCTTTAACGTGGCACGCAAAGGCACACATTATTATATAGCCGATAGCATACACGCAACCGGGCGAATTGGCATTGAGCTGTACACGCATGACAAGCTGGATGCCGCCCCCAACCGCAATGGCGTGCCCGAAATTGAAATGACAGTAAACGGCCAACCCTACTATTACCAAAATATAGACCGGTTTAGCTTTGGCGAAACCAAAAACATACTGGTACACACCAATTATGAAGCCATGGCTTTTGGGCAGGGCCGCTTTAACAAATTGTATGTTGATGACGGCAACCACCTGGGCTTTTACAAAACACCCAGCCACCGAGGGGTTTTAGACGTAAAGCCCAACAACACCTATGAGGTGGTGGCCAAGCTAACCGATGCTTACAAAAACAGCGCCACCAGCGGCCTGGTTATTAAGGGGGTACCCTTAGACGAGCCTTCCACCCACCCCAAGGTGGTGCGCAGCACCTACAGCAAAGCGCCCTTTGAGGTATTTGACAACACCCTGCTGCTGCGCGCCCAGTTTGACGGGCAGCACCAGTACCTGGCATCGGTATATGCCAACCGCACCAGGTATGAGCTGGCCCCGGCTTATGTAGAGGGGCGCCAATCAGTTTACCTGTGGGATCTGCGCAAGGGCCTGCCCGACTCGGCCGATTTGTGTGTAGAGCAACTGCTGTTTGACTTTGCCGTGGCCATACCCCCAGGCAATCAGTTTAACTTTTACAATGCCCACTTTACCTTAAACGTAAGCCGCAACGACCTGTTTGACACCCTGTACCTGCGCCATAAATACTATACTGACACTACCAAAGGCTATGATGTGCTTGATTTTGGCCATAGCCTAACCCCTATGCGCAGCTATGTTGATGTAACCATGCGCAGCAACCTGCCCGCCAGCCAACGCCAAAAGGCAGCTGTATATGCCATTACCAGCAGAGGTGGTTATGCCTACGAAGGGGGCAAATGGAACGGCAACAAAATAACCTTCAGAACAAATAAATTAAGGAAATTTGCTATACTTGCTGATACCATTCCGCCTGTCAGTAAACCTTTGGTAGTAAACACAAGGAATTTAATATTTAATATCTCAGACAATATGTCTGGCATTGACCAGTATAAGCTTACCGTAAACGGTCAATGGGTACTGATGAACTACGACTACAAACGCCGACGACTCTGGTCAGAAAAGCTAGACAATAGCCAGCCTTTTGCTGGCGAGGTGCGGCTTGTCGTGACCGATAATGCTGGCAATACAACAGAATATAAGACCAAAATATAATTACACATGAGTTTACAAGTAGGTGATTTAGCACCCGACTTTGAATCGACCGATCAGGATGGCAACCCCATTAAGCTATCAAGCTACCGGGGCAAAAAAGTGGTGCTGTACTTTTACCCTAAAGACAATACCCCTGGCTGCACCGCTGAAAGCTGCAACCTGCGTGACAACTATCAGGCCCTGCAAGCCCAGGGGTACGAGGTGCTGGGCGTAAGCCCCGACAGTGAGGCCTCGCACCAGAAGTTTATTGCTAAGCACGAGCTGCCCTTTAGCCTTATTGCTGATACTGACAAACAGGTTCATGAAAAGTTTGGCACCTGGGGCGAGAAGAAAATGTACGGCAAAACCTATATGGGCACCATACGCACCACCTTTATTATAGATGAAGCGGGCAAAATTGAAGAGGTGATTAGTAAGGTTAAAACCAAAGACCACACAGCCCAGATTTTAAAATAAGCATTCCACAAAACTGACAAATACCATGTCTGAACATTCTATTGAAGAACTAGAGCGGGTAGCCAAACAAGTAAGAAGAGACATTGTAAGGATGGTGCACGGCTGCCAGTCGGGCCACCCCGGCGGCTCGTTAGGCTGTACCGACTTTTTTGTAGCGTTGTACTTTAAAATAATGCGCTACAAAACGCCCTTTAATGCTGACGGCATTGGCGAAGACCTGTTTTTTCTTTCAAACGGGCACATAAGCCCTGTATGGTACAGCGTGCTGGCCCGCAGTGGCTTCTTTGATGTGAGCGAGCTAAGCACCTTTAGAAAAATAGACTCACGCCTGCAGGGGCACCCCGCCACTGAAGAGGGCCTGCCGGGCATACGGGTAGCGTCTGGTTCATTGGGCCAGGGCCTATCAGTAGCCATAGGTGCTGCACAAGCTAAGAAACTGAACAGAGACGACCGCTTTGTTTACTGCCTTATGGGCGATGGTGAGCTGCAGGAAGGCCAGATTTGGGAAGCTGCCATGTATGCCGGCAACAATGAGGTAGATAACCTGATTGCCACAGTTGATTATAACGGCCAGCAAATTGATGGCCCGGTAGATGAAATTAACTCATTGCGTGACCTGAAAGCCAAGTGGGAGTCGTTCGGGTGGATGGTTGTTGAAAGCCAGGGCAATGACATGAAAGAGGTAGTGCGGATATTACAGCACGCCCAGTCACTAACCGGTAAAGGCAAACCCATAGTGAACCTGATGCGTACCAACATGGGGCACGGGGTTGACTTTATGATGGGCTCGCACAAATGGCATGGTGTAGCCCCTAACGACGAGCAGCTGGCTGATGCCTTGGGGCAATTACAAGAAACCCTGGGCGATTATTAACCACCACAAACCCTGAAACAGCAATGACAAAGTTTACATATACTGAAAAGAAAGATACCCGCTCAGGCTTTGGCGTAGGCCTGCTTGAGGTGGCCAAAAAAAACGACCAGGTGGTAGGCCTATGCGCTGACCTGATTGGCTCATTAAAAATGGGCGACTTTAAGAAGGAGTTTCCCGAACGCTTTTTTCAAGTGGGCATTGCCGAAGCCAATATGATGGGCCTGGCCGCTGGCCTGACGGTGGGCGGTAAAATACCCTACACCGGCACATTTGCCAACTTTAGCACAGGCCGGGTGTATGACCAGATTAGGCAGAGCATTGCCTACTCAGATAAAAACGTGAAGATTTGTGCCTCGCACGCTGGCGTTACCCTGGGTGAAGATGGGGCCACCCACCAGATACTGGAAGACTTAGGCATGATGCGCATGCTGCCCAACATGACGGTTATTAACCCCTGCGACTTTAACCAGACAAAAGCCGCTACCATTGCCATTGCCGACCACCACGGGCCGGTATACCTGCGCTTTGGCCGCCCCAAAGTGCCTATCTTTACCCCGGCAGATCAGGAGTTTGTAATTGGCAAAGCCCTGCACCTGATTGAAGGTACTGATGTTACCATTTTTGCTACCGGCCACCTGGTGTGGGAAGCCATTGAGGCAGAAGCCGTTTTGGCTGAACAGGGCGTGAGTGTAGAGGTGATTAACATCCATACCATTAAGCCGCTAGATGTTGAAGCAGTGATTGCCTCAGCCAAAAAGACTGGTTGTGTCGTGACCGCCGAAGAGCACCAGATGAACGGTGGCCTGGGCGACAGCATTGCACAGGTGCTTGGCCGCCAGCTGCCTACCCCAATTGAAATGGTAGCTGTAGACGATCAGTTTGGAGAAAGCGGTAAACCAGCAGATTTAATGGTGAAATACGGTATTAGTAAAAATAATATTATCGAAGCCGTAAATAAAGTGATACAAAGAAAATAAAATTATAACACTTACGTTTTAACAGCTTGGGCAGGTTTAAGTACCTGCCCAATACTTCCATCCCTTCCTTCAGCCTACCAGCAAAATCCCACAAATACAAGTAAGTACTTAACGATAACCACCAAAAATCATAGAATTACAACATACACGCGCCCATTTTATCAATCTGGCAAAGAAGCAAGTTACCCGGCCCACCAAATAAACCACACTACTACCGTGGCAGGTGTGTTCTACACTTTAATCATTGCCTTATACCCATAAATTATTTACTTACCAGTAACAGCACTTTGGGCAACTGGCTAATAATGAGCCAATAAAAGCAGCGCATAAAGTTGGAGATTTACTATTGATTATTTTAAATTGTTACGTTATAGGCAACATATTGCCTCAATTGTATTGCTACAACCCTTGGTTGCCTTATAGCAATACCTGAAAAAACCCTAAAGCTGAGAACTACAAAACCTATTAACTTGATGTCAACCGAAATAAAACTGCCTGTCCTCTATACCCTTCTCTGCCTGTTACTTTGCTGTACGCAGGCCTTTGGCCAGGAAGGCCGTGAAGCACTAGGCCCTGAGATCAATACTGAATACGGCGAAACCAACCCTGTGATATCGCCCGATGGGAAGATTCTTTACTTTGCCCGGCAAAACTACCCTGAAAACGTAAGGGGGGCCAAAGATGCCCAGGACATTTACTATTGCAAACAAACAGAAAACGGCTGGAGCACACCTAAAAACATTGGCGCCCCCCTGAATGACCGCCACCCCAACGGCATCTGTTCAGTAGCTCCAGACGGTAACACCCTCTTGGTAATTAATGCCTACGAAGGCAAGATTGTGCGTAACGGCGCATCACTATCTAACAGAACCTTTAGCGGAAAGTGGGGCGTGCCCCGTAAAATAGTGGTCAGGGGGTTTCATAATAGCAGCCCCTATGTTGATTACTTTATGACCAACAACGAGAAAGAATTGATACTGGCCATTGACAGCTGGGACAGCAAAGGCGACCAGGACCTGTACGTTAGCTTTTTGAAGAAAGACGGCACATGGTCTGAGCCACGCAACCTGGGGCCAGAGGTGAATTCAAAAAAGGCTGAGTTCTCACCCTTTTTAGCATCAGATAACAAGACGCTGTTTTTTGCCTCTGAGGGGCACAAAGGCCACGGCGGCAGTGATATTTTTTATACCAAGCGCCTTGACGATTCATGGACCAAGTGGACCAAACCAGTGAACCTTGGTAAAGATGTGAACTCAAATAAGTTTGAAGCTTATTATACCATACCCGCTTCAGGCGACTATGCTTATTTTGTAAGCAAAAAAGATGGCAACAAAGGTTCAAAAGATATTTACCGCACCAAAATACCTGAAGAGTTTAAGCCAGACCCTGTACTGCTAATTGCAGGCAAGGTGGTAAACATCAAAACTAAAAAGCCCGTTGAGGCTAAAATCATTTACGAGTCACTGCCCAATGCCAAAGAAACCGGCGAAGCCCATGCCAATGTAAAAACCGGCGACTACCAGATTATTTTGCCCAGAGGCCACGCTTATGAACTGCTGGCAGAAGCTGATGGGTACATTGGGGTAGATCATTATGTAGATGCTTCTGATATAGACCATTACAAAGAGCTGAAAGAGATTTTGTTTATGGTACCCATTGAAAAGGGGCAGCATGTAATTGTGCATAATATATTCTTTGAGCAGCAAGCGGCCGACCTGTTGCCAGAATCACACTTTGAGCTTGACCGCCTGGCGGCCATTTTAACTAAGTATGACAAGGTACAGATTGAAATAGGGGTGCATACGCACCAGCTGCAATCAAACTCTGACAACCAATCGCTTTCAGCCCTACGGGCAGAGCATATTAAAGACTACTTTACCGAAAAGGGCATTCACAGCAGCCGGTTGGTAGCCAAAGGCTACGGCAATACCAAGCACATGAGTGCCCGCTACCTGAAGTTAAAAGATGAGGTAGACCCCAACGAGCGGATTGAATTAAAGATACTCAGCACCACATGGGAAACCCCGGT
>CAZXTW010000056.1:0-6561 GCA_964643525.1 uncultured Roseivirgaceae bacterium | reverse complement strand
CTGCTGCCGCTGCTGCCAGCGAAGGTGAATAGCAGAAGCCACACTTCAAACATTTACAATAAGCCTCTTGATGAGGCTTTTTTGTTGCCCTACGGCCAAACATTCACAAACCACCTACATAAACTCTATAGGCACGCATATCCTTATTATAAGGTAAAGCCAGAAGGCCCGGCTTAACCATGGGTAAGTAAGCCAGCTGGTATCAGGATGTCAGCATAGACATATGAGTTATACCTGCTTGAACTGTACAACTCGCATCAAGCGAACAGCACCCTTCGATGATTACTTTAAACAGTGTGAAATTTACCTATAGCCATACAAAGAAAGATATATACAAAACAGCCATAAAAACACACGATAATAACAGGCTGATATACCAAATCACTACTGACTTTAAAATAGGCAGGTTAAATAATGAGGGACTACTTGTAAGAGAAATTCAAAAGGAAAAGTAAAAGATATAAAAACGCTCAAAAAATGAACCAAACCTTACATGCAAACAACATGGCTTAGCATGAACAGGGTGGGCAAAATTTATAAATCAAGTCTAATAATTAGGGTTAAAAACACCTACCTTGATCAAACTAACCAACAACCAAGGTTATCACTTTCAATATTTAAACAATTTGGGCTTGGCTTTAACAGCCATCACAGACCGGCAAAATCAAATAATTACTACTACCTTACTACAACAGTATAACCCATTTGTCACGCTCACTACAGACTACCATATCATTCAAACCATACTTGTGGCCCGTTTAATGCTGTAGAGGTTGTTTGATAATTATAAGTAGTCAGCAAAGGGCTCCGTAACAAGGGCAGCATAGCTTAACTTACTGATAATTAACTAATAGGGTGTTAAACTTTTACTTGGTTCATTCGCAAAATGACACCATTCACTTCAATGATTTCATACTGCTATGAACAACACACTATTATATATATACTGAGCACGCAGTGCATATTAACTATAACACCAGCGTGTATTTACCTGCTTGCCTATATGGCGTCTAAATCCATCATGGCGTTGTCTTTTTGCTCTACAGACAACTTTTGCAGGTACTCAACATCATTTTGCTGGTTGTAATTCATAATGCTGTTAATTTCAGCAGTTTGAGAATTATCCTCGCCTTGTACGGCACTGGCAAATGCAATTGATAAGCTAACGAAAGTGATAATGATAGTTTTCATGGTACTTTAAGTTTTGTAGTGTAGACTAGTAGTAAGGTTAATTATTGTCTCCTCTTCTTCTTTTCAATGGCTTCGCGTACGCTTTCTACGGCATCAAAATCCATTAAGTCTTGTGTACCTGAGCTTGCCTTACCTGTACCTCCGGTTATGTACTTCCAATCTGCTTTAGCAGCATACATGTTTACTAAAGTGTTAATTGTTTTTTTGGTTTTCACAGCAAGAAACTTCATAATGTTTATCTTTTATATATTTTTATATTTTTACTCTCTTTTAAATGCGTTCAGAATACGCTTAATGATTTAACTCACATAATTAGGTCGCACCTTTCAGCAAACCAGCTTTTTAATAACATGGCTAAACTTTTAATTCAAGTACAGCTTGAAGGTGAAGTTGTTAACTACATATTTGCTTTTTGTTAACGATTCAAAGATAGGCAACAGCAGGCCTTTGAAAAGTTCAACCATTTAGGTTTCATTACCCACGTAATTATTATTTAACAGCTACTGCATGCCAATTAATAATAATTTGCCATAAAACCGATAAACAGCTTCAAAACAACAACTTAAGGCTAAATTTAGAATGATATACTTGAAGTGGCAGATAATAAAAAACACCACTACCAAAGCTGTATATAATCCCGGTATGCAAGAATAGTTATATAAAAGATGAAATGATTAATATACAGTTAAGAGGCTGCAACACCTCACAAGTGCTTGCCAAGGAAGCAAGCCAGGTTATTCAATAACAATAACAACCCAATAGTAACAAAATACTATAAAGAGAGTGGTGCCTTCAATCTACCAGCTAAGCATAATGATAATTGGTGGGCAAAAAAATAGTAAACTTGGTAAAGTGCCCCTTACTGCTTTCAACTGATATGCTACCGTTTAGCTTATCAACTGCTTTCTTAACCAAATAAAGCCCTAGCCCAAAACCTTTGGCACTGTGGTGCCCAACCACAAACATATTAAAAATGTCGTTCTTGGTTTCTTCTGGTATACCCTTGCCATTATCAAACACCTCAATTTGTATATTGCCACTGGCCTTTCGTACAGATATTTCAATAAGCGATTGCTTTTGAGGGGTCTGCATATGGTAGTCAATGGCGTTTTCTATCAGGTTTTCTAAAATGATAGATACCAGCATAGGGTCAGCATTGTAGGTTATCCCTGGGTCTACCTCAAGCTCTAAACAAATGGGGTTATGGTTTTGCTGTTCAGTATACTTACTCCATACAGTGCCCACAATTTGGCTAAAGTCAATGGTTTGCCTATGGTTCTTCACAAAATTGATCTCACTGGCCTTGATCAGTTTATGAATCATCACATCCATGCTTTCGGCGGTCTGGTCAAGCTTATTGTATATACTGTCTACCTCCTGGCCATCTTGTTCAATCCTGGCCAGGTGCACCAGGCCTTTCACCTGTGATATGGGCCGGCGCAGGGCATGCGACGACTGATACAAAAAGGTATCTAACTCTTCGTTAGTTTTTTGCAGCTTATTGGTGCGCTCTTTTACGGTTGACTCCAGCCCCTCATTCAGCTTTTTTAGCTGGCTATTGGCAGCATTCAGCTTTACTTGAGATTGCTTCAGGCTCTCGTTCATGCTCATAATCTGCTCTTGCTTCTGGTTAATCTCATCGTTTTGTTCTGACAGCTGCTGGTTGGCCTTAAACCGCTGCCTGTTTAACCAGTAGAAATAAAACATGAGCAACAAAAACGCTAAAAACCCACCGAACAACAGCATGTTTTCAAAGTTTTTGCGCTCTATAATTTGTGCCTGCTCCATTTGCTGGGCCTCCAGCTCCTTTTGCTTAATATCTTTTTCGTATCTAATGGTTAAATCGTTAATCTGCTTTGACTTCTCTAAATTGTACACGCTGTCTTTCAAGGCTGTGTAGTCTCTATAATACGCCAGGGCGTTGTCGTAATTTCTACGGGCGTTAAAGTGCTCAAACAATGCGTAGTAGGCATCCAGGCGGGCATTCAGGTCATTGATAGAAAGTGACAGCCGCAAGCCCTGCTCTAACATATCCTGGGCTTTTCCGTACCGCTGTAGCCTGGTTAAAATACTACCAATATACCTGCGCTGTGCGGCTACCCTTGCCATATCGCCCAGTTCTGTAAAAATATCCAGTGCCTTGCTGTTATTCACCAATGACGAGTCAAGGTTAAGCTGGTCAGCATAAATCTGCCCTATATTGCTATAGCAGGTAGCCTGCCCCAGCCTGTTTTTTAATGCCCCAAATTTGCTCAGCGCATCTTTATACATCACCAGTGCTTTATCGGGCCTGGCGTCACTGCGGTAAACGGTGGCCAGGTTATTCAATACAATCGCTTCTGCACCTACCTGGTTCAGCGCTCTGAATACCCTCAGCGACTCTTCAAAGTACTCTGCTGCTTTTTTATAATCGCTTTCTGCCTTGTACACATTGCCCAGGTTGCCATAATTTCTGGCTACATTCAGGCTATCGCCTATGACCTGGCTCAGCTTTAACGAGTTCAAAAAGTAATCTGTAGCTTTGGCGTTGTCAGACTTTCTGGTGAATATAATGCCCAGGTTGGTGTACACATAGGCAATGCCTACGGTATCGCCAATTTGCCGGTACATCTCAAAAGCCTTATCAAAATAAACTACCGCTGTATCATACCTGCTGGTGTTTTTATGAATCACCCCCAGCCTGTTAAACAGGCTGGCCAGTGCAGGGGTATCATTTATATTTTGAAAGTACTGCTCTGCCGCCATATAACTTCTCAAAGCCCTGGCAGGTTGGTTGTTTACCTCAAAATACAGCCCCTGGCTCAGCAAAGCATTGGCATGCCCTCTGTAATAATCTACTTTTTCAGCTACAGCAATGGCTTGTTCAATATAAGGCAGGGCTTCATTAGGGGCTTCAAACATCAACTCATCGGCCAGGGCAATCAATGCATTTACCCGGGTGGTGTCATTTAATTGGCCACTTAAACGTTGCTTTAGGCTGTCGGCCACTCCTTGAAAAGCGTAAGCGCTATTGCCAGCCAGCAAAAATGCACAGCCGCACAACAACACGCCTACAATTACTCTATGCAATAACTTCATCCAAACTACTGGCACAGCCATAAAAAATACTTTTCCCTACAGCTTCACCGCTCTTCATTTATCACTTTTCTAATAACTAACTCTGCTCACACTAAAACACCGGCTGGTTTACGCAACAATCTTTTGTACAGTTTTGCTTTACGACTATCCCTGCTACATGCTGCCGCAATTAAAACGCGGAACAGGCAACACGATATAAACTTTCTAAGGTAGCCAAAATCACACCGAATATAATAGAAAAAAGCAGAATGTGCCTAACTATTTCGCTCAATTTACTGGCAACTGGCTCCTGAAATACCTGCTTACCCCCTACCCTGCGCCAGTCAGGCCTGTGCCACCAACATGCAATGCAATACTAATAATTGTATCAGCCAAATCTGCATGCAGGCCACTTTTGTGTAGCAGCAACACCTGTTTAAGTGGGCCAAGTAATGAAATACTAAACAAACAGGCAGTCAATGAGCTATTATTATTAGTATTTTTGTGCTTCCGGGAGCTAAATAACACAAACAACTAAATTTATTTGCATTGACATTATGCTGGTAAGTGCTGTTAACGAACGTGCCGTAATTCATATGGACCTTGACGCCTTCTTTGCCTCTGTTGAGCAACTGCGCGACAGCAGGCTGAAGCACAAGCCCCTGATTATTGGCGGGCAAAGTGGCCGGGGGGTGGTAGCCTCATGCAGTTATGAGGCCCGGCGGTTTGGCGTGCGCTCGGCCATGCCCATGCGCCTGGCCAAACAACTGTGCCCTGATGCCAAGGTAATTTCGGGCGATATGGAGGCCTACGCCAAATACTCACACAACGTAACTGATATTATTAAAGAAGCTGCACCGGTGTTTGAAAAGTCAAGCATTGACGAGTTTTACATTGATGCCAGCGGCATGGACCGCTTTTTTGGCTGCTACCAGTGGGGCAGTGAGCTAAGGCAGCGCGTCATACACGAAACAGGCCTGCCCATATCTATGGGGCTCTCTATCAATAAAATGGTAGCCAAAGTGGCCACTGGCGAGTCAAAACCCAACGGCCAGCGCCATATTGAGCGGGGCCATGAGCGCGACTTTCTGGCGCCCTTTCCCGTCAGGAAAATACCCATGATTGGCGAAAAGAACGCCCGCTTCTTAAACGAAATGGGCATACACACGGTAAAAACCTTAAGAGAAATGCCCGTAAAGCTGCTTGAAAACGCCTTTGGCAAGCATGGCTTTGTGCTGTGGCAACGGGCGCATGGCATTGACCACTCGCCTATAGTACCCTATACCGAACGCAAGTCAATCTCAACAGAAAACACCTTTGATACTGACACCATTGATGTAAAAAAGCTCAGGGCCATATTGATTGGCATGGTTGAAAAAATAGGCTATAAGCTCAGAAGCGAGCACAAGCTTACAGGCTGTGTTACGGTAAAGCTACGGTATGCCAATTTCGATACCACCACCCGGCAGGTGCAGCTGCCCTACACCTCGTCAGACCATGTACTGATACCCAAAGTGCTGCAACTGTTTGAGAAGCTGTACGACAGGCGCATGCGCATCAGGCTGGTAGGTGTGCGCTTTAGCAAGCTGGTGCATGGCAATTACCAGATTGACCTGTTTAATGATACCGAACCGCAAATTAAGCTGTACCAGGCCATGGACGGCCTGCGCCATAAGTTTGGCACCCACGCCGTGGGCAGGGCCATTAGCCTGAATGTAAAAGACCGGGGGCGCGAAAGCACCAATATATATACAGGGTAACTGCCTATGTACCTTAACTGCCACACTTACTTTAGCTTTAAGTACGGGGCGCTAGCGCCCGAAGAGCTGTTTCTGGAAGCCAGCAAGCACGGGGTGGGCAAACTGGTACTGGCCGATATTAACAATACCAGCGGCTATATTGATATGCTGCGCATATGCCGCGAAAACCAGGCCGCCCACCAGCTTGAACTGGTACTGGGCATTACCTTTCATGAAAACAACCAGTGGCTGTATACCGGCATTGCACAAAACAACGCTGGTTTTGAAGAGCTGAACCGCTTCCTCTCAGCCCACAATACCCAAAAAGAACCACTGCCTGCCATGGCGCCCGCCTTCAGGCATGCCTTTGTGGTATACCCCTGGCGCAACGACCTGGTGCCGGGCCAGCTACGCGAAAACGAGTTCATGGGCGTACGCATTCATGAAGTAAACAAACTGCTTACCTCACCCTGGCGGCAGCACCAGCACCAGCTGGTGGCCCTGCACCCGGTTACCTATACCACCAAAGCCCAGTACAATGTGCACCGCTTGCTGCGGGCCATTCATTACAACA
>CAZXTW010000055.1:0-15738 GCA_964643525.1 uncultured Roseivirgaceae bacterium | reverse complement strand
TTGGCAGGGCCTGCTGGTGTGCAGGCTGAGAACTGCCAGACAGCACAACAGGCCAATAGTATGGTGGTGATATAGGTGAAGGGCTTCATTACTTAGGTTGAAAGCGATTGACAGCTTACTATGGTTTAATACTTTATACCCTTGATTGGTTACCTACCTGGCACTGAAGCGCAGTTAATACTTTACATATAATCACTATAAAGTGAACATAAGGTGTAAAATAAATAATATATTTACTTTTTAGTGACCTTAATAATGTAGTACCTTTGAATACTGAAAAGAAAAAAGAAGCAGTAGAAGCCTTTCTTTGCAACTTTAAAGAAAAGAAAAAAGTCTGGGGTGTTTTGTTTGTAGGTAGGCCCAAAAACTTCAATACCCTAAGCACGCTAGAAATACGGCCTGTTGACAGAGAGCGGGTGTTAGACCAGCTAACCGCTGAAGACTACAGTGAGGGCCCGCTGCCTGAAGACTGGCTAGGCGGTAAAGAAATGTGGGTTTTTGGGAAAACACTGAAAGCCCGAGAGATTTACATCAAAATTACCCTGGGGGCAGCCGGCACCAAAACTATTTGCATTTCATATTGCCGAGCACCCCATGCATTACCCTTTAAAATAGTACCACCATGAAAAGCCCTATTACCGGCAAGGCCATGCACCTGGAATATGAGTGGCGAAAGGTGCCATTCAGAAAAGAAACCTTGACCATACCCTACCAATATTACCTTTGTGCAGATACCAGCGAGCAGTTTACCACCACAGAACTAGACGAACTGAACCTGCAAATGCTGCACAACCAGTACCGCACCCTGCACCACATACCCCAGCCCGATGCCATTAGGGCCATGAGAGAAAAGTATGGGGTATCTGCCTCGCGCATGGGCGAGGTACTGGGCTTTGGCCCCAATACGTATGGCCAGTACGAAAAGGGCGACCTGCCCACCATGGCCAATGCCAAGCTGCTGAAGCTGGCCGAAAACCCTGCAAAGTTTTTGCCCCTTGCTGAAGATTGGGCTACCACCTCAACAAAGGCAAAAGCAGACCTGCTGAAAAGGGTAAATGAGCTGATTGAAGGGCATAAGGTACGCCTGGTTGATTATGAAAGCTATTTAATGGGTGGCAAAGCAACCGACCAGTACACAGGCTTTAAAAGCCCAGACTTTGCCAAACTGGCTGAAATGGTGGTGTTTTTTGCACAGAAGGTGCCCTGCTATAAAACCAAAATGAATAAGCTGCTGTTTTATGCTGATTTTTTAATGTTTAAGCTATTTGGCCAATCAATTAGTGGTACGCGCTACCGAGCTATACCTTATGGCCCAGTGCCGCATAGCTTTGAGTCAGTATTTGAAAGCCTGGCCAGTGACGCTGTGATTGACATTACGTATGAGGAACTGAAAGAGGGCGGCCAGAAACAATTCTTAACCAGCATTAAAGAACGCCGCTTTAATGAAGCACTGTTTACCACTAGCGAGTTGAGCATACTGAACAAGGTACAGGAAAGGTTTGCCAACATCAGGCCTTATGAAATTGTAGAGATTAGCCATGAGGAGGAAGGCTGGCAGGCCAACGAGAAAGAACGGGCACTGATTAGCTACCACTATGCCCTGGACTTGAAAGCAGTGTAGGGCAAACAAAAGCCCCGGCCAATGAAGTTGACCGGGGCTTGATTATGGTATGATCGGGTTATTTACCGAATGCTTAGCGGATGGCTATTTTGTAGTTTGAACCACCAAAGCTAACAGTACCACCGTTACGAGGGGCACCGTTGCGTTGGTGCAAGATACCAGCTACGTGAGGGCAAGCCATTGAAGTACCAGTGTTGTACACATAACGGTTGTTGGGGTAGGTAGAACCTACCTGAGTACCAGTAGCAATCCAATCAACCGGGCCAATGCCAAAGTTGCTGTAAGAGCTGGCAAAGTTTTGGTTACAGTCCATAGCAGCTACAGTGTAAATTCTGGTGCCATTGATACAGGCAGGCTGGTAGAAAGCAGCATTGTCTGCACTGTTACCAGCAGCAATGGCTACGTGCGTGCCGCCGTTGGCTACGTTCTGTACAGCTGTACGGTAAGAAGAGCCAGAAGAGCAACCGCTACCGAAGAAACCACCCAGGCTCAGGTTCATTACGTCTCCAGAAATATCATTAGCGGCTACGTGGTTGATACCACTCACGATGGTAGAAGTGGGAGAACCACCGCTGCAACCAAATACGCGAACAGGTACTACAGTAGCGCCAGCAGATACACCAACTACGCCAAAACCGTTGTCAATAGCAGCAGCAGTACCAGCTACGTGTGTGCCGTGGCCGTTACAATCGTCAGCACTGCCACCTACGAATGAACGGGCGTAAGAAGAACTTGTCTGAACATTTAAGTCTTCATGGTCAAGGTCAATGCCAGAGTCAACAATCCAGATCCAGGTGTTTTTAGATGAACCATCGGCTACACCACCGGCTAAGGTTACGCCGCAAGGAAGAAAATCTTCCTGCCTGCTGGCTACCGGGCCGCTCAAATCCATATCAACAACTTTACCAGTACCTTCCAGATACACCATTCTGTCGGGCTCAACTCTTTCAATTTTATCATTCTGCTCAAGAGCAGTAACTTCAGCCTCAGTTAATTTAGCAGCGAAACCACTAAATACAGACTCATAACGCGCAATTACACGATTAGAATTGATGCCCTGGCTGGTCAGGAATACATCAATTTCTTTATTGACGATAGCAGCACGCTGGGCAGAGAATTCTCTTTTGGCTGCACGGTCGTTAAATACGGGCGAAGTGCTACGGCCTGAAGGAATGTACTCATTTTTGAAAACCACAATATATTGACCAGGTATTATATGCTCCTGATCGTCACTGATTACTACATCACCCGGATCAATCACTGGGCCAGCAGGCTCATTGCTTTCGGTATTACACGCATTTAAACCAAATAGCAAGGCTATTGCTGTACCCAAAATGGTAAGCTTTTTATTTACCTTATTCATAGCAATTACAATTAAATAGATTTGGTTGAAAATAAATTTACCGAAGCGCTTCGATGCTAAAGTAACGAAGTAAAACAATTGAACGCAACTGTATTGCATTAATAAATTAAACAAAGTTGCATTTAAACGGAGGAAACAGCGTGTAATAAAATAATGGCTCAACAAATTTTACACCCAAACAAAAGCAATTAATCAATATTATATTCTGCATATTAACTTATAAATAGCAATTTAATTCTTATAAAGCACCATAAAACAAATTTCACATTTACTTAACAGGCAACTCCTTAAACAATACCAAAAAGTTTGAGCCCGCATAACCAACAATAATTTTGAATTGCACTATAAACACAAAATATATCACAATAGCACATTAGCAAAAAAGTAACAAGACTCATACCGGCAATTGAAGTCAAAGTATTGGCATTGCCTCACCTTAAAGGCATAAAAAAGGCCGGTACGCATAAAAGCGCCGGCCAGGTGATGTATTTAAACGCTGCTGTATTACTCAGTGCGCAGGGCTTTGGTGGGGTTAGCCAAAGC
This sequence comes from uncultured Roseivirgaceae bacterium, assembly GCA_964643525.1. Lineage (GTDB taxonomy): Bacteria > Bacteroidota > Bacteroidia > Cytophagales > Cyclobacteriaceae > CAZXTW01. The sequence continues at coordinate 12,211 of CAZXTW010000055.1, read as the reverse complement.
GGCTTTAATGGCATGGTAACTTACCGTGGCCAGGGCAATTACAAGGGCACTGCCGGCAGCCACCAGAAACACCCAATAAGGTATGTGGGCACGATAATCAAACTGGCTAAGCCAGCCATCCATAACATAATAAGCCAGAGGTGCCGCCAATACACTGCTACCCAATACCAGCCATACATATTCTCTTGAAAGCAACCGCCACAAGGCAGGCACTGACGCACCCAGCACCTTACGGATGCCAATTTCTTTTGTGCGCTGCAGGGTAACGAGGGCCACCATGCCCAGCAGGCCCATGCAACTTATGGTAATGGCTAAAGCGGTAAACAGCCTTGCCAGGGTGCCTACCTGCTCTTCATCACGCAACTTGCTGGCAAAATCTTCATCTAAAAATACATGCCTGAAGGGGCTTTCAGGGTCAAATTGCTCTATTATTGTCTGTACCTTTTCCATTGCTTCATTAGGGGGCAATTGCCTACTAAGGCGTGCCATGGCCAAGCCATTGCCCCCAGGGGCGCGTTGATCACCGATATAAAAAAGCATGGGCACGGCATCAGCATAGGCCGATTGTGTAACCATATTTTTAACTACACCTATAATGGTGTAGGTGCCATTTTCGCCCCACTGTACACGCTGGCCCACTGGGTTAGCTGTAAAGCCGAAGTATTTTGCAGCCTCTTCGTTAATGACAAAGCTCAGGCTATCAGTAGCCAGCGCTTCTTTAAAGTCTCTACCGGCAGCCAATTGCCAGCGTATAGTCTGGCCAAAGCTGGGCGATACCCTTACGGTTACGAACTCATCTTGCATGCCTTCGGGCTTGCCCACCCAATCAAACCCGCTGTTGGTTACATAGGTGCGCGTAATGATTGAGCTGCACCGGGTCATTGAGGCCACCGCGCCCGACTGCACCAACTGGTGTTTAATGGCATGGTAGTTTTGGTTGCGCTTGTCATTACTCATTGAAAAAGCCACCAGCCCATCTTCATCATACCCCTTGGCGCGGTTTTTTACATGCTGAATCTGGTGGTAAACCAGCATGGTACCTATTATGAGCGATACTGATACCGTAAACTGCACCAGTACCAGCAGCTTTCTGAAGGCTACTGCCCCTTTGCCTGTTCTGAAGTTGCCTTTTAGCACCCGTAATGATTGTAATGACGACAAGTATATGGCCGGGTAGCTACCTGCCAGCAGCCCTGTAAGCAACACAAAGCCAATGCCAAGGGCCCAATAAATTGGGTGCAGCCATTGTATGCTCAGCTCTTTTTCAGTTAACTCATTAAAGGCAGGCAGCAGCAACTGCACAGCCAGCAGTGAAATGGCAACCAGCAGCGACTCAGCAAAAAACTGATTGGCCAGGTGCCAGCGGCCAGAGCCAATGGCCTTACGCACCCCAACCTCTTTGGCCCTGCGCTCGGCACTGGCCGTACTTAGGTTCATGAAGTTAATGCAGGCCAGCAACAGCACAAACAAACCTATGGCGGCAAACAGGCGCACGTATTGTATGCGGCCACCTGTGCTTACGCCATTTTTAAAATCGCTGTACAAATGCCACTGGGCCATGGGCTGCAAAAACAGTTGGGGGTTAAACCGGGCGGCATTATCTCCTTTTAATTGGTTGTATTTTACATCTTTAATGGCCAGTGATGCCTTAGCCATGGTGGTGTTGTCTGCAATTTGTACAAAGGTTTGAAACCAGCTGTTGCCCCACCCCACCCACTCGGGCAGGGTTGGTTCATACAAAAGCCACGGCGCCAGAAACTGAATACCAGAAAATTCAGAGTTTGGGGGCAGATCTTCATACACACCAGTGATTTTTAGCTCGCCCAGCTCTTCGGCAGTAACCACTTTACCTACTGCGTTGGTGGTTCCAAATAGGGCGATTGCAGCCGATTGGTTAATTAGCAGTGACGAAGGGTTAGCCAGGCCCTGCCTGGTGCCATCCAGCATATTCAGGGTGAGCATTTCAGGGGCACCCTCTTCAATAAAGAAGCCACGGTGGGCCAACACTTTGCCCTCGTAGGTTAAATTATAGGTCTGCCTGAAGCTTGACCTGATCACCTGAGTAAACAGGTGCCCGTGGTCGCTTTGAAGGACTGGCCCCAGTTGTTTGGCCTGTGAGCGCCAGGTGCGTATCTCGCCCCCGTCAAAAGTTTGGTTTTGCAAAACCTGGGCTATTTGGCTGTAGTTTTGGTGGTAGGTGTTGTAGCTCAGCTCGTCCCACAGCCACAGCCCTATCAACAGGGCTACTGACATACCAATGGCCAGGCCAAATACATTCAGGGCAGCATAACTTTTGTGTTTACTCAGGTGCCTCCAGGCTGTTTTTATGTGGTTTTTGTACATCATGTTGGGATGGTTTAAGGTTATTTCTGAGGGTAGCTTCAGGGCATAAGGCCGCAAAAACTTAAGGGTGTGCCATACGTACAGGCGGTTGGCCTTTTGAGGGCCGTAGGTTTTTACCCATGCGGCGTAAAACTCAAGCAAGTCACCTTCTATTTCTTCAAGCAGGTAGGGCTTGACCAGTTTATGGAGCAGCCTGCCCACCCATTGGGGTGGTGTGGGAGCTTGCGCGGGGGATGGCGCTGACTTATTCGGCTTTATGTGACTCATGACAGCAGGGCATTGGGTGATATCTGGCTCCAGAGGCGTGTGCGTACCTCTTGAATTTCCTGCAGCATGCGTATACCCGCAGGGGTGGCTTTAAAGTAGCGCTTGCGGCGCCCGCCCCGCTCGGCCGTGGCACCTCCCATGGCCGATGTTACAAAGCCTTTTTCCTGTAGCCGGTGCAGGGTGGCATGCACTGCACTAACGCTTATGGTGCGTTTTAACTGCTGTTGTATTTCCTGGGTTATGGCTACACCATAGGCTTCATGCTGTAACATAACCACTACCAGCAGTATCACTTCTTCTAACTCGCCAATAGTAGATTTTCTCATGATCACAATTAATTCAACTTTTGTAGAACAAACACCTTGCCAACAGCATTCAAAGCTTTTCAAGAGGGTTTAGCCATTGCCTGCTGTACGGATGTGGCCATATAGCGTTCAATAGTGTACCCAGCAATCAACGTTCAGGCAACAAATTATAGATAATATGCTAACCTGGTTATTCCAGGCCTCTCTCAGGGTTTTACTTAAAAAAATTTGATATACAGGGTGTTATTTATCATTAGGCCAATAACAAAGGGCATTGGCACCGTTTACACCTGACCCAGCACTTGCCATGAAAACATACGCCTCGCGGCTGCAAATAAGCCCGCCACAATTTAACACAAGCCGCAGCCGTTTAAACAGCGGCCCATCATTACATAGCCTTGGCAGTAACGCTGCTGTGCAGGCCAACGACTTGCAGCCAGAAGCCCTGCAACTGGCCCAAATGCAGGCCCCGGCCATGAGGCCACCCTGCCCCACGAGGCATGGCATGTGGTGCAGCAAAAGCAGGGCCGCGTACAGCCTACCAGGCAAATGGCCGGTGTATCAGTAAACAACAGCCAGGGGCTGGAGCGCGAAGCCGACCGCATGGGCCAGGCCGCCCTGCGCACACCTACCACACAACGCCAACCCCTGAAAAATGGCGTTGTGCCACAAGTAGTGCAATGCACGTACCTGACTGAGGCACAAGGCTTTTTCACAAAACATGAAAATGAACTGAAAGCCATTAAACCAAAGTTTGCTACTGAAAAATCAGCCTGGACCTTAAGCGCCAATGGCACCGGAGCACTGGGGCTGAAACACTGAGCAGAAGAAACCCAGAATGCTGCGGTACGGCACTACAATGAGTTGCATTATGTGCGTGACTTTGGCAACCCTACCAATATGAGGCTAGGCACCAGCAACATTCTGGAACCAGATGCCTTGGGCACAAAATCAGGCGACCCACAACATGTTGAAATCAAAACAACACATACAGCTAATAAAGGCGCCGTAAATACCCTTGTGATTGCAGCACTGACTCAGCTTCAAAATCGGGCCCCAGGTACGTGCAGTTTAAAGTGTATTATGCTTACAATGGCACTGGCTATAAAGAATATGAAGTAGATATCAACGCATTATAGTTGATCATAGCCCTCACAACTAATGATTATATTATCATTACTTTTAACTATATTTAATATAATATATTTTTTACTTCCACTAAACCCACAAAAGACTTTAAAAAAGAAAACAACTGACCTGAAAAGATAAGCCCCCTACCCAAAAAGCAGCTTTTGATTATCAAATCAGGCTTAATACCTTCATATTAAGATATTTATAAAATAAGGGCATTAAGTCTGAAAAGATGATTGACAAAACCATAAGCTTTCTACAAACCCAACTGGCTGCCTATTTAAATACTGAATATCAGCTAACAACAGATAAAGTTACCATTTCTGGTATTATAAAACAGAATGGAAATACAGACAGCGACTTACCAGTAGATGGTGTGGCGTTGATGCTAACGGGTGTTGAAGAAGAGCATGCCTGCCAGCCCACCCAGCAGTATGTTGACCGTGACAGCACCCGCTACCGCACAGCACCCGCTTTGCTTTTGAACCTACAGGTGCTGGTGCTGCTCAATTTCACCCACCATGATGAAGCCCTGAAAATACTATCAGGGGTGTTGCAGTTTTTTCAGGCAAAGCCTGTATTTGATGCTGATAACACCATGGCATTTGCCCTGCTGGGCATAGAAAAACTGAGGGTAAAGCTCATTTCTCAAACCCTGGAACAGCGCAACCACCTGTGGGCAACCCTGGGTGCCAAATACATGCCCTCACTGCTGTATAAGGCAAGCCTCATACAGCTTGAAGAGCAGCGTGTTACGCAACAGATACCTACCATACAAGAAGTGAACCACCAGCTACACAAAAACTAATGGCTACCCTCAGCACCAAATTCACCTTCAGGTTTTTACACCAATACTTTACCAATGGCCAGTGCAGAGATCTGCACATTGCCCCCACTGTAGCTACTGTAGGGGCTCTGGCCAACCAAAGCCTGCTGCACCGGTTTGTAAACGGACATATGATTGAGCTCATAGCTGCTGCGGGCTTTACAGGCAGCATTTCTGAGCCCCTACAATTTTGGGCCAAACCCAACCAACCCAACTTTTGGCATTATACAGACCTGCCTGTTCAAAATGGGCAACTATTATGGCTGCAATGCACCGGTAACCAAGTGCAATGCCAAACCATTAACCTGGTGGGGCCACTATTTCAATATACCTACACCAGCGCCAAAACCAACTTGCAACTTAGTATCCAGAACCAGCAAGGCAACACCATTTACCAAAGTACCGGCACTTACAACGGGCGGGTATACAATTACAAACCCGACCTTACCAACTACCCGCCTGGCCGGTATACTGTAAAGGTGATTGACCAGAATAAAACCCTTAAAAAAGAAACGGTTTACGTTGACCGTGCGCTACAGGCACAGGGTGCCCTGTTTTTGGTAGAGCTACCCCTACAGCCCTTACCAGCTCCCGCAGAAGCCAGCCACACCTTTGATGCTAAAAAAGAATCGTGGCGGTTTTATTTCATCTCGAAAACCGAAACTGACAATATACTGCTGCTTAAAGACGAAACTACCACGCCCAATGGCAACCGGTATACCCACCTGCCCTTCCATTTTTGCGAACGCCCGGTAGAGCGTGCCATTGACGGCACCCAGGTATGCTGCTTTGAAACCGGCCACCTTGACGATAACGACAAGTTTGTGCCACAGCTCATACCGGCCTATGAGGAAAGTAAAAACAGCCTGGCCCTGTACCAGTTTGAAAAGGCCGGCCAGCAGCACAAGCATAAAGCAGATGCCAAAAGCAAGTATAAATACCGCAAAAGAGGCCGGCGCGATGATGATGACGATGATGACGACGGCAACGACGGCCACAACGACCAGGCCGATTACTTTCACTACAAATGCCTGGACAGGCTGTTATGGCACCGGCGCCTAAGGCGCCACGCAACTGCCAAAGTCAAAAAACTATACTGCAGCTACAAGCTGAAAAAACGGGGACGTAAGCTAATTACTCACGTACAAAACCCCTCACTGAAAAACGCTCAAAAAGAAGTTTACATCTATATCTAAACGTTATGTCAACCGCATTAAAAACACCCGGAGTCTACGTAGAAGAGGTAACCACCTTGCCTGCTTCGGTAGCACAAGTTGAAACAGCCATACCGGCATTTATTGGCTTTACGGCAACAGCCCCTGAGACGTTCAAAGCCATACCGGTTACCTCTATCAGAGAGTACGAAGCCCTGTTTGGTAGCCCTCAGCATGAGGCATACACCATAGCCGTGAATGACACCACCAACGAGGGGCAAACCAACAGAGCCATTGCAGTAAACCCAGCTACCAACGGCAGCCAGCACAGCCAATACCTGTTGTACTACAGCCTGCAGGGCTTTTTTCAAAATGGCGGAGGCAAATGCTACATCATTTCAGTAGGCAACTACAGTGCTGCCCTATCGGCACAGGCTTTTACTGACGGCCTTGAAGCACTAAAAAAAGAAGATGAGCCCACCCTGATTGTATTTCCTGATGCTGTGGGCCTTACTGGCGATGCTGCCGCCAGCAGCTATTATGGCATTGCCCAGCAGGCACTGGCACAAGCAGCCCAGCTGGGCGACCGCTTTGTGGTTGTAGATGTTTTTGGAGGTGATGTAACCGCCCTCAGAAACAACATAGGCATCAATAACCTGAAGTACGGTGCTGCTTATTACCCCTTTTTGAACACCACCACCAGCTATGCCTATGACGAAGCCCAGGTAGCCATTGCCCATACCATTGACGGGCAAGATGGCACTCTGCCTGGTACATTGCCTGCCCTGCAAGCGGTAGACAGTGCCCTGTACAACAACATCAAACAACAGCTTGATGGCTTTAAAGTGGTACTGCCCCCCAGTGCCCTTGTAGTAGGGGCTTATGCCAAAACCGACCGCGACCGCGGCGTATGGAAGGCCCCGGCCAACATCAGCATTAATGGCATTATTAACCCTACCGTGCGCATTACCAACCAAGAGCAGGACGGCCTGAACATTGACACTGAGGGGGGTAAATCAATTAACGCCATCAGAACATTTGCCGGCAAGGGCACACTGATATGGGGTGCCCGCACGCTGGCCGGCAATGACAATGAATGGCGCTATGTGTCTGTGCGGCGCTTTTTCAATATGGTTGAAGAGTCACTCAAGAAAAGTACCAGCTGGGCTGTGTTTGAATCAAACAATGCCCATACCTGGATCAGGGTAAAAAGCATGGTGCAAAACTACCTGCTTAGCCTATGGAAGCAGGGCGCACTGGCTGGTGGCACGCCCGACCAGGCCTTTTTTGTGAAGATTGGCCTTGGCGAAACCATGACCAGCCTTGACGTGCTTGAAGGCCGCATGAATGTTGAAATTGGCCTGGCCACCGTAAGGCCCGCCGAGTTTATTGTACTGAAGTTCTCTCACAAATTACAGGAATAACCCTTTAACAATTAAAATATGGAACTGTTAACCAAATTCAAGTTTGAAGTTGACTGGAACGGCACAAAGATTGGCTTTTCTGAGGTGAGCGGCCTGACTGTTGAAACTGAAATGATTGAGTACCGCGACGGTGTAACCCCGGGCGATACCAAGGTGAAGAAAGCCGGCCTTAAAAAGTACAGCAACGTAACCTTGAAGCGCGGCATGTTTGCTAATGACAATGAGTACTTTGAGTGGTGGAAGCAAACCTTTGAAACAGAGTATAAGCGCCCGGTAACCATTAAGCTGCTTAATGAAGCGGGCGAGCCTGTGGTAAGTTGGTCATTGGCAGAGGTGTGGCCTGTAAAGATGGACAGCACCGACCTGAAGGCCGATGGCAACGAAGTGGCCATTGAATCTATTGAGTTGGCCCATGAAGGGCTCACTGTAGATGTGTTCTAAACCCACTGCGCCATGCTTGACCTGATCACCTCTTTCCGGTTCAATGTAGTTTTTCAACTGTTTGGCCAAACCTTTCCTGTAGGGGTAAGTGAAATTAATGGCCTATCAGTACGGGTAGCTACTGAGCCGGTTAAAGAGGGCGGGCAGAACGAGTACATCCAAAAGCTGCCCAGCTACCCTGAGTATGACAACCTGGTGCTTAAAAAAGCTACTGATATTGACCTGGCCCTGTACAAATGGCTAAAGGCATCAGTCACCACCGCCAACTTTAGCCCGGTGCCCCTGACCATTACCATGCTGGGCCAGGACCAGCAGCCTGTGCTTGCCTGGGAGGTAGCCGGTGCCTACCCGGTGCACTGGCAACTGTCACAGCTGAAGGCCGAAGAGAGCAGCTTTTCGTTCGAAACCCTGGAGCTGGCCTACCAACAATTTTACCTGATATGACATGCCCATTGAAATACGAGAAATTGAAATCAAGGCCACAGTAAGCGAGGCAGGCCCCAACGCCATACCCCATGCCCTGCCTGAGCAAACCATTGAAGAAATTATTCAAGAGGCCGTAAACCGGGCGGTTACCCTACTTAAAAATAAATACGAACCATGATTGAGCAATTAGACGGAATGCTGGGTGGCCTGTCAAAAATGGCCATAGCACCATGGGGCAGTGGCGCGGCACTACTGGCAGAAGATGCCTTTTACCTCATGTTTAACCCTGAACAGTACCAGGAGGCCCTTGAGGTAAATTACGACTCAACCAAATCAGAATACCAGCGGCGGAACCCCACCTTAACCAAAAAGAAAAACCGGCAGTTTCACTTTGATTTTATCATTGACGGCACCGGGGCCAGCGGTGTTAAAATTGATGTTGAAAGCAAAATTACCGCCTTTAAGGCCTTAGTGGCCGAAGGTGAAGACCCGACAAAAACCAACTACCTGCGCCTGCAGTGGGGCACCCTGCACATGAAATGCCTCTTTAAGGGGGCCAACATTACTTACACCTACTTTAGCCGCACGGGCCTGCCGTTGCGGGCCCGGCTTAGCACTGATTTTGAAGAGGTAGAAACCAGAAGCGCCTCGTTATTGGCCCAGGCCGAGCAGGCAGTGAGCAAAGTAGTGGGGGCCGGGCAAAACATAGCCGCATTAACTGCCCAGGCCTATGGCACGGCCAATAAAATGGCACAGCTGGCGCAAGCCAATAACCTTAACAGCTTTAGAGACTTGCCCGTAGGGACCAACCTGTTATACCCTAAACAAGCAGACTTATGAGCAGCACCGCCACATTGCCCAATACCACTGCCGCCCCACTGGGCCGGGTAGTATTTGAAGTGACCCTAAACGGGCAGGTAGTTAACCTGAGCGTGGCCTCTATAGCCATACAACACCAGGCCAACAAGTTACCCAGTGCCACCATTACCTTTACTTATGGTGGCCAGGTAAAACCAGCCAACGGCACCACCAATGCTGCCGATAATACTGCTGTAAAGCCGGCCCCCGGCCATGAAGTAACCATTAAGGCAGGCTACCAAAGGGCACAGCACACCTTATTTAAAGGCCTGGTGGCCCGGGCAGCATTTAGTGACAACAACTATGACACCCCACACCTGCGGGGCACTACCCTGGTGGCCCACTGCAGGCACCCCCTGTTTAATGCCACCCTGAGCAAGCAAAACAACCTGTACCTGAACAGCACCGACGATGCGGTAATTACCGAACTGCTAAAAAAATATGGGCAAACGGCCACAGTTGAAAGTACACAGCACGAACACCCTGAGCTGGTACAATACCAAACTACTGACTGGGCCTTTTTGATTGAACGCGCCACCTTACACGGCTTTGTGGTAGCAGTAAACCCAGAGCAAATTACTGTAGGCCTGCCCGATGCCCAGCAGCCACCAACTGCCGTACTGAATTACGGCACAAATATGATAGATATTGATGCTGAACTTGACGGTGGCACGGCCATTGGCGCGGTGCATGTACATGCCAGAGACCCCCTAAAGCAGGCTGAAGATGAAGCAACTGACAACATCAGTACCGGTAACGGGCCTGCTGGCAACAGCCCTGCCGCCGAGCAGGAAGTGCACATTTACCACACAGGCTATGTGCCCGACCCGCTAAAAAAGGCCATGGCCAATGGCCAGAAAATACGCCGGCATTTGGCCAGCAAGCGGGGCCGGGTAAAAGTACTGGGGGGCACCACCGTAAACGTAGGCGGCACGGTAGAACTCAAAGGCACTGAAGCAGCCTTTGCCGGTACGGCCTATGTATCAGGTGTGGCCCATACCATTAGCCAGGGGCAGTGGTATACTGACCTGCAATTTGGGCTAAGCCTGCCCGATGCTGACAACTACCGCACACCCAACGGGCAGGGCCAGCAGCATGATTTTGGTGGCCTGTTTATTGGCAAGGTAGTTGAAATTGCCGACGACCCCGACGGCAACGAGCGCATACTGGTAAATGTACCGGTACTGCACCCTACCGAAGGCCTGTGGGCCCGCCTGGCCATGCCCGATGCCGGAGCCGACCGTGGCCTGGTATGCTGGCCCGAGCCTGATGACGAGGTGGTGGTAGGCTTTTTACAAAACGACCCCAGCCAGCCTGTGGTAGTAGGCAGGCTATACAGCGAAACCAATGCGGCACCCTTCCCGGCTACGGCAGATAATTATCAAAAAGGCTACAAAAGCAAAAGCGGGCTGGTGTTGCTTTTTGACGATGAAGCCCCGGCCATTACCCTGCAAACACCCAACGGCAACATGGCCACCCTTACTGACCAGGACGCCGGCATTGTACTGACTGACGAAAACAGCAACGAAGTGCTGCTAAGCGCCGATGGCATTACCCTTACCAGCAGCAAAGACCTGATAATTAGTGCCAAAGGCGAGGTAAACATTACCGGCCAAACCATTAACCTGGCCGCAGATATTGAGGCCAATATTGAAGCCAAAACAGGTGTTACCCTGGCCTCTAACGCCATGAACACCATTAAAGGCAACCCGGTAAAAATTAACTAACTACAAAAACAAACAGCTATGCCAGCAGCAGCCCGCGTAGGCGATACAACCAACCACGGCGGCACCATTACCGGGCCGGGAGTGGCTACCGTACTGATTGGCGGCATGCCCGCCGCCATTCTGGGCGATATGCACACATGTGCCATACCTCCACCCAACCATGGCCCAACCATTAGCCCTTTCACTTTGGGCAGCACCACGGTGCTGATTGGTAACATGCCAGCCCTGCGTGTGGGCGATACCTGCGGGTGCGGGGCTGCCCCCCTTATTGGCGAACCCACAGTACTCATAGGCTAACAACCAAACCAATGGAAAACACAACCAACAACCTAAACCATACCAACTTTCTGGGCACCGGCTGGGCCTTTCCGCCACAGTTCAGCAAAGCCACCAGCTCAGTAAATCTGGTAACTGGCCAGGCCAACGTGAAGCGCAGCCTTGAAGTGTTGCTTACCACCCAACTGGGCGAGCGTACCCTGCACCCCAACTATGGCTCAAACCTATACCGGGCACAGTTTGGCAGCATTGGCCCTGAAATGCAAACCAATGTGGCTCAAATTATTGAAACGGCCATAGTGGCCTACGAGCCCCGCGTAATAGTAGAGGCTGTTACTATAGAGGCCAGCCCACAGGACAATCAAGATGGCCGTGCCACCATACACGTTACCTACCGCACCATACAAACCAACGTTACTGAAAACCTGGTGTTTCCCTATTACCTAACCAACAACAGCAACTAACCAGCCTAAGCCCCATGATCAGGTACCAACACATGAAAATACCGGCCCCCAGCCCTGGCCTGGGGCGTAACCAGCGGGCACTGTCAGCGTTAAACCCTGCCTATGCCCCTATTGACGACCGCACCCCTGACCAACTGCTGCAGTTTGTCAGGACCTACGCCCAAGAGTTGCGGTACGTCAATGAACAGGGCCAGGATAACGGCCACTGGCAGGCCTTTTTTGACCTGCAACCGCAACGCAACGGCCACTGCCCACCACAAATGGCTTTGCTCATGGCCTTTCTTGAGTTGTTTGGCCAGTCACAACAGCAACTAAACCAAATAAACCAGCGCCACCTTGACTACTATTACCAGCAAGTGCTGCAGCTGGTACGCAAGCCACCTGTGCCCGACCGTGTGCATGTACTTATTGAACTGGCCAAAAACACCACCACCTACCACCTGCCGGCAGGTACCCTTTTCACAGCAGGCAAAGCGCCCAACAACCCTGACGGGCCCGACCGCCTGTACCAGCTGGCGCACAACACCCAGTTTAACCATGCCCAGGTGGCCTCTATCAGGTCGTTGTAC
>CAZXTW010000054.1:13885-15764 GCA_964643525.1 uncultured Roseivirgaceae bacterium | reverse complement strand
CTTTAATAATAGTATCAAATACTGAGGTTACCCTAAAAGCATAAGGGTCACCGCCTAAACATTTTAGCCATGCATCGCTTAGCTGGCCTTCAAACGCTGACAACTCAACGTCACCCACTACCAGGCCTATACTATCATTCACTTCTTCAATATGCACTGGCTGACACCTCTCTCCTTCAGCAATTGAAACAATTGGGTTTAGTATCGTCTGCCGGTTTTCTTCGTTAAGCATCAACTCAGCCAACCTGTCATCTTCCAAAAACATAGATGACAGGGTTGACTGCGGGTCTATATCAATGGCAACCACACGGCGCCCCATTTCTGCCAGCATCCATGCCAGGTGGTATACCATAGTAGTTTTACCTACCCTACCCTTGTTGTTAAAAAATGTTATGGTTTTGCTCAATGCCAATCACTTTGTATATAAACAGTAACCTTAAAATTAGTAATTAAGTCTAAATCATATTCAGGCTTCGGGTTTCCGTTTTTCTCTAGTTCGCGCTCTGCGTTCCGCACCCCAAAATTAAACCGATTCACATACCCAAGCACCTTCATTGCTTCGGCTATTTCAGGGTTTCTATAATCACTTGCTTCAGGAAAATTCTCAGGCTTTACCAACCCATAAAGCCCGCCGGGGTTAGTAATCTCAATTCTATCAACAAACTCATACACCTTAATTGGCGCATTTGACTCATAATCTCTATGCATAATGGCATTCATCACAAACTCCCTCAATGCCCACAACGGATAATTGCTGATCTGATTTTCACGCATAGAACCAGTCTGCACGGGCTTACTTTTTAGAATATTACCTTTTACAAAGGCATCTACTTGAGGCAATACAGAAATTAACGCACCTGAAAACTTCTTTTCATAGTCAATTTCAGGGGTTATTTCATCTCCAGGTAGTTTCACATACTGTATGTAAGCCCCTTGCAAATAAAACAAAGGGTCAATACCCAACACAACAATGCCTGCATTAGTGGGGCAGTCATGTACCAAATCATACATGCGCAACGAGGCAAGCTGCTCTACCAAACTTCTATGGTTGGCAGCAAGCACTGTCTTATCAACTGCTTGCGGTAAATAGGTACTGCTGAAAATATCAGCATCCAGATCATCCTGCGTAGTGCCTGGGTAGGGCCGTAAGTCAAATGTTTTTGCTGTAGAAGTTCTCTTTTCCGTCAAAAGCCGTTCATCAGCTTCATTCGCAACAGCTTTGCGAGGCCCAACCCTGATCCAGCACTTCCCCTTATATCTTACAGGAGGGTGAAACGAAGGGTAAACTTCTACAACAACTAAATCACCCCCAGTAAAATGGAACACATCACTCACTACCATTGAAGGTTGCGGTAACACATTCCCGTTAGCGCGAACAGCACCTATACTTTGAAGCTTTTTATCATCAAATGTCATTCCTGCCAGGCTACCATCATCATTGGCACCAATAAAAATGTAGGCAGGTTTTTTATGGTTAGAAAAATCGTTGCAAAAAGCACAAATGGCCTCACCAAGCTTCTCCTCTCTTATAGAAATAGTTCTTTCAATCCTGTCTGACTCTAAATCAGACAAATAGGCTACAACCTCTTTTTCAGATAACATAAGTTAAAATTACGTGAATAAGCCTTACCTACCCACCTCAAAAAACTAAACCTGATCACTAAATTACATAACCAGTCACCACACCTCTACTATTTAACTAATAAAACCAACAGTACCTAAACCGCACGCAACAAACCATGCGCTAATCAATTATGGTTTAACGCTACACACAGTAGGCCCGTCACCCCTCTAACTAATGTTAACAACCTCCAACTTACCCATAAAAACTGTACAAAACTTGTGCTAAACACAGGGCATGGCCTACAAGTTTCACAAA
>CAZXTW010000054.1:0-13785 GCA_964643525.1 uncultured Roseivirgaceae bacterium | reverse complement strand
TACACAAATAGTTACGTTGGGCAACCTCAATTTTTGCTGTATCACATCAATTAACAAGGTGAAATGACTATTTTGGTCAATAACTATCATGACAGACCCAAGCCCAATGCGTACCGCTGAACAACAGCAACAACTTGTTGAATTTATACAGACTACTCTACAGGCGGCACTGCCAACAGATAAAGCCAAAAACTGGCTGGCCAGCAAGCTGCAACAGGTAGCTCAGGCCAATGATTCAAAGGCCTTTTTCATGGCCTTTAGCATGGCCCCGCGCAAAGTACCCACCACCCCACTTGACTTGAGCACCTACGCCAACAACCAACTTAACCAATGGCACCCCGGTTTTGATGCTTCAAAATGGACCTACGACCAACTGTGCCGGGTGGCCTTGATGCTGCAACTGCCACAAAGCCAAAACCAGGCCTATTTAGACCGGTTGTTTGGCATGGCCGACCTGCGCGAGCTGGTAAGCCTGTACAGTGGGCTGTACCTGCTGCCCAATGCAGGCAGCTTTGCCAACCGCGCTGCCGAGGGCGTGCGCACCAATATGGCCGATGTATTTGATGCCATAGCCCTGAATAACCCCTACCCTGCCCAATACCTTGATGAGGGTGCCTGGAACCAAATGGTGCTGAAAGCCATATTTATGGAACGGCCCGTATACCGCATTTACCACCTGGAACAACGCCGCAACGCCACCCTGGCCAAAGCAGCGGCCGACTATGCCCACGAGCGCTGGGCAGCAGGCAGGGCTGTAACCCCAGAACTGTGGCGCCTGGTGGTACCCTTTATTGATGAGGCCCTGCTGCAAGACCTGCAACAGGCTGCCCAAAAGGGCACACCAATTGAACAACAGGCTGCCGCCCGTGCTGCCATTGAAAGCAACCACCCCCCGGCACACAACTGGGCCAAAGCCCAGGGCTGGCAGCTGAACACCATACCCAGCTGGGCGGCCATTGGCCATATAAAAGCCCATGCCCACACCAATTAATAGCGTAATACATTCACAACTTATACCAATACTTACCCTACCATGCAGTTTATTGACCCACACATCCATATGACCAGCCGCACCACTGACGATTACCAGGCCATGCGTGCAGCAGGTATAGTTGCCATTATAGAACCCGCCTTTTGGCTGGGCCAGCCACGTACAGAAGTGGGCTCGTTTAAAGACTACTTTAGCAGTATTGTAGGCTGGGAGCGGTTCAGGGCTGCCCAGTTTGGCATTAAGCACTATTGCACCATAGGCCTTAACTCAAAAGAAGCCAACAACGAAGCCCTGGCAGAAGAAGTGATGGAGCTGCTGCCCTTTTATGCTGCCAAAGAGGGGGTAGTAGCCATTGGTGAAATTGGCTATGACGACCAGACCCCTGCTGAAGACAAGTGCTTCAGGCAGCAGATAGAGCTGGCCAAAGAACTTGAACTGCCCATTATGGTGCACACCCCCCACCGCGATAAGAAAAACGGCACCATACGCAGCATGGACGTGCTGGAAGAGCACGGCGTTGACCCGGCCATGGTGGTTATTGACCACAACAATGAAGAAACCGTACAGCACGTGCTTGACCGTGGCTTCTGGGCCGCCTTTACCATTTACCCCAATACCAAAATGGGCAATGAGCGTATGGTGGCCGTAGTGCAGCAATATGGGCCAGAGCGCATTATTGTTGACAGCAGTGCCGACTGGGGCGTGAGCGACCCACTGGCAGTACCCAAAACCGCTTCGCTTATGCTTGAGCGCGGTGTGCCCAAAGCCCATGTACAACTTACCTGTTACCAAAATGCCCTTGATGTGTATGGGCAAAGCGGCCAGATACAAGAAACCGACTGGGCAACAGGCTTTGACGTTGACCAGGCCAACCTGTTTAGCGGCAATAGCGTACTCAGAGGGCAGCAACCCAAAGCCGCCTCGTCTGACAATATTATAGAGAACTAGCCCCCTACCATGCGCTTGTTTTACTTACTGGTACTGATGCGGCCCGCCAACATCATTACCGCCATTGCTGATATTATTGCCGGGGTGGCTATTTCTGGTTTGTTTACTGACAGCCTGCACTTAAGTACGCAAGGCCATTTTCTGTGGCAACGTATTGTACTGTTGGTGGTAAGTACCATAGGCCTGTATGGTGGTGGGGTGGTATTTAACGATGTGTTTGACCGCGATGAAGACAGTCGCGAGCGCCCTGAACGCCCCCTGCCCAGCGGTAAGGTAAGCCTGCGCCAGGCAGTAACCCTGGGCATAGCCCTGCTGGTAATGGGCGTGGCAGCAGCCCTGGCCGTTGCCCCTACCTGTGGTGCAATTGCCCTGGCAGTAGCCCTGCTGGCACTTACCTACGACAAACTGGCCAAACACAATGGTATAATTGGCCCCGTGGTTATGGGCTTGTGCCGCAGCGGCAACCTGCTGCTGGGCATGAGTGTTTTTGGCACCATACCCTGGGCACAATGGCCCATATTGTTAATACCGCTGTTGTTTATTGCGGCCATTACCCTTACCAGCCAAAAAGAAACCACAGGCAAAAACAAAGGTGCCATAGGTACCGCCATGGCCATTGATGCCCTTATTTTTATATTCCTGGCCTTACCAGTAGTAAAGCACCCTACAGAAACACTGCCCGCATTGCCTTTTTTATTATTTTGGTATGGCATGAACTTAAGAGCCAAATTCAGGGCTATTACTAACAACCAGCCCAGGCTGGTCATGAATGCCGTTAAAACAGGGGTTATTTCATTAATACCCCTTAATGCGTGCTATGTAGTATCATTTGCTGACTGGCGCTATGCGCTGGGTGTGCTGCTGCTGTTGCCCCTGTCGTTGTTATTGGCCAGAACGTTTTCGGTTACCTAACCACAAAAGTTATTTGTTTTTGGATTACACTACATTGAACAAACCTGAACAAGCCACCCTGCCTGCCATTAGTCGCCAGTTTGAGGTAGGTTTTACCTATGCGCTGCACTTTACCAGGCATGCCTTTGCCCCAGGCAATGACACCCTGATTAAGGCCATCAGCCCAGAGGCCACCACGCAACAACCGCCCAGGGTTGCCGTGGTGGTAGATGCCGGTCTGGCTCGGCAAAACCCCAGCCTTACCACACAAATTACCGAATACTTTACCGCCTACTCCAACAAAGCCACCCTGGTAGCCCCTCCGTTACTCATTACCGGTGGCGAGGCAGTTAAAAATACCCTGCGATCAGTTTACAAAGTGCTGCAACTGATAAACGATGGCAAAATTGACCGGCATGCCTATGTGGTGGGCATAGGCGGTGGTGCCGTGTTAGATATGGCCGGCTTTGCAGCCACCATAGCCCACCGGGGCGTACGCCACATACGCATGCCAAGCACTGTATTATCACAAGACGACTCTGGCGTGGGCGTAAAAAACAGCATGAACTTTTTTGGTAAAAAGAACTTCCTGGGCACGTTTGCCCCACCAGCAGCCGTCATTAACGATACCACCCTGCTGCTTACGCTTGACGACCGCAACTGGCGCGCAGGCGTATCAGAAGCGTTAAAGGTAGCCCTGATTAAAGATGCCCCCTATTTTGACTGGATAGCCCAGCACGCACAACAGCTGGCCAGCCGTGACCTGCCCACCATGGAAGCCCTGATACACCGCTGCGCAGCCATGCATATGGATCATATTGCCACCCAGGGTGACCCCTTTGAAAGCGGCTCGTCACGCCCGCTAGACTTTGGCCACTGGGCCGCCCATAAGCTGGAGCAGTTAACCAGCTACGCCGTGCTGCACGGCGAAGCAGTGGCCATAGGCATTTGCCTTGATGCCGCTTACTCGCACTTTTTGGGGTGGCTAAGTGCTGCCGAACTACAGCGCATTGTACAGTGCTTTAAGGCACTGGGTTTTGATACCAGCCACCCGCTGCTGGGCCAGGCTGATGGCACCCCTAACCCGGCCCTGTTGAAAGGCCTGGAAGAGTTTAGAGAGCACCTGGGCGGGCAGCTGACCATTATGCTGCTCAAGGCCATTGGCCAGGGCCAGGAGGTACACCAAATGGATGAGGCCATTGTAGGCAAAGCCGTTCAGTACTTACTAACTACCTGAGCCATGCAAGCAGCCAACCACAGCTACCTGAGCTGCACCAACATACACCCCGGTGAGCAATGGGCCCAGGTAATGCATAGCCTAACAGCACATGCCCTGCCCGTAAAGCAACTCATGCAGGCAGAGCCCTTTGGGCTGGGCCTGCGCCTTTCTGCCATAGCCGCCACACAACTGGCCCAACCAGATAACCTGGCCCGGTTTAAAGACTGGCTACAGGCCAACGGCATGTATGTTTTTACCATGAATGGTTTTCCGTATGGGCAGTTTCATAATACCACCATCAAAGACCAGGTGCACGCCCCCGACTGGACTACCCCCGAACGGCTGGCCTACACCAAACAATTGTTTGACCTGCTGAAGCACT
Organism: uncultured Roseivirgaceae bacterium; assembly: GCA_964643525.1. Lineage (GTDB taxonomy): Bacteria > Bacteroidota > Bacteroidia > Cytophagales > Cyclobacteriaceae > CAZXTW01. Next base: position 9,354 of record CAZXTW010000054.1, on the reverse strand, counting down.
TTTTGCCAGAAGGCGAAAAGCAGGCGGGCATTTCTACTTCGCCACTGTCATACAAATACTGGCACACAAGCCCCCAGGCCATAGAAGCTGTATTCAACCAGGCAACTGAAAACATGGTACAGCTGGTAAACCATTTGGTAACCATCAAAAATACCGAAGGCTACGTGCTGCATGTAGCTATTGAGCCAGAGCCTGATGGCCTCATAGAAACCAGTGCTGAGTTGATACACTGGTACAACAACTACCTGCTCAAAAAGGGCATACCGCTGCTATGCCAACTTAGTGGCTGTACGCCAGCCAAGGCCGAAGCGCATTTAAGGGCCCACGTAACCCTGTGTTATGATGTATGCCACTTTGCGGTGGGCTTTGAAAGCCAGGCCCAGGTCATGCACAACATGCAGCGCGAGGGCATAGCCATTGGCAAGGTGCAGATCAGTGCTGCCCTGAAAGCCCGGCTAACTGACGGCAACCGCCAGGAAGTGGCCCGGGCATTGGCCCCATTTAATGAGCCCAGTTACCTGCACCAGGCCGTAATACAACAGGCAGATGGTAGCCTTGACCGCTACCGCGACTTGCCACAGGCCCTGGCAGCCCTGCCCACCACAAAGGGCACTGAGCTGCGCACGCACTTTCATGTGCCCCTGTTTATTGAGCAATACGGCCTGCTGGCCAGTACCCAGGCCGATGTAATAGAGGTACTGCACCTGTGCTGTGAACAGCAGCACACCAGGCAACTGGAGGTAGAGACCTATACCTGGGGCCTGCTGCCCGAAACACTGCAGCTGCCCATTAACCAGTCTATAGCCCGAGAGCTGCAATGGGTGCAGCAAACACTGGCACAGTACAAACCCAAAGCTTAAAACCAAGCCACCGCCATGAGGCAAACTGTAGTGATTAATGTTGTGGGCCTCTCAAAAGCCCTGCTGAACAACGAAAAGCTGTTTTTGAGCCAGCTGCCTAAAAAAGGGTACCAAACCACCATGATAGAGCCCGTGCTGCCGGCCGTTACCTGCACGGCGCAGGCCACTTACCTTACAGGCAAGCTGCCGCACCAGCACGGCATTGTGGCCAACGGGTGGTACTTTCGTGATGAGTGCGAGGTGAAGCTATGGCGGCAAAGCAACAAACTGGTACAGGCCCCCAAGCTATGGGACGAGCTGCACGAGCTCAACCCTGAGTTTACCTGTGCCAATATGTTTTGGTGGTACAATATGTACAGCACAGCAGATTACTCGGTGACACCCCGCCCCCAGTACCGGGCCGATGGCCAGAAGGTGCCCGACTGCTACAGCCACCCCCCCACCCTGCGTGATGAGCTGCAAAACACCCTGGGTACCTTCCCCCTGTTTCATTTTTGGGGGCCCAAAACCAGCATTAAAAGCAGCCAGTGGATTGCCGATGCTGCCAAAGAGGTGTACCAGAAGTACAGCCCCACACTTACCCTGGTGTACCTGCCCCACCTTGACTATGCCCTGCAAAAGTTTGGGCATGATGAAAGAAAGGTAGCGCCAGACCTGAAAGAGATTGATAAGGTATGTGCAGACCTGTATGAGTTTTTTGATAAGAAGGGCGTAGCGGTGATGTTTGTTTCTGAATATGGTATTGCCCCGGCCAATAAGCCAGTGCACATCAACAGGGTGCTGCGCAAGCACAATTATATAGCCCTGCGCCAGGAAAACGGCAAAGAACTGTTAGACGCCGGCGCCAGCAGGGCATTTGCCATGGCCGACCACCAGATAGCCCACGTATATGTTAACGACCCCAAGGCAGTGCCCGAGGTAAAGGCCCTGCTTGAAAGGACTGAGGGCATAGCACAGGTGCTGGATGCCGAGGGCAAAGCGGCCCACCACTTAAACCACCCGCGCAGCGGCGAGCTGGTGGCCATTGCAGCCAACAACCACTGGTTTACTTATTATTACTGGCTTGACGATAACCTGGCCCCAGACTTTGCCCGCACGGTTGACATACACCGGAAGCCTGGCTACGACCCGGCTGAAATGTTTTTTGACCCCACCAAGAAAAATATCATGCTCAGGGCAGGCACCAAGCTGATTAAGAAAAAGCTAGGCTCACGCACAACCATGAACCTCATTGGCCTTGATGCCACCTTAATTAAAGGAAGCCATGGCCGTACTGACATACCGGCAATTTATAAACCCCTGCTTCTGTACAGGCCAACTGATAACAGCAGCAGCCAGCCCCCAACTACCATGCCTGCCACAGCCGTGTACGATGCCATTAAAAATACGGTATTACACGGGTAAGCCCCGGCAGCAGCCCGTTAACATTTAGCTTAAAGGCTGCACAGCCACCTGTACAAGCCACTGGTAGCTTTGCCCTGGCTGCACTACCCGAAGACCATCACCACTCTGAAAGGCGTTAATATTGGCCGTTACAGGCTCTACAGCAAGCCTATCAGCCGTGGGTGGTGTAAACAGCTGAATAAAGCCCGTATCAGCATTGGGGGCATCAAGGTGCAACACCAGGTTGCCCGCTTTGCTGCGCAGGCTGGCCAGCCGCTTACCGGGAGTTACCAACCGAAAGCAATTGTCAAGCGTATGGCCTGCAATGGGCGCAAACTCCTTAAACACCTCAAAATTGGTTTCAGCACCGGTGGGTAGCATCAGTTCATCAATCTCTACCTTTTTTACCGGTGGCAGTTGCAACTCGGCTTCCTCCCAGGCAGGCAGTTTAAAGTAGGGGTGCCACCCCAGCCCAACAGGCATATTGCCGCTACCCGTATTGGTAACCGTTAGCTCAATTGTAAACTCAGCCCTGGCCGTCAAGGTATATTTTACCTGTAGCTCACAGGCAAACGGGTAGTAGGCCAGGTCACCCTTATAAGTATAGAGCAGCGTCATAGAAGCCACATCAGCTTCTTTCACGATTTCTATAATGGCCATTTTCTGATCATAAAAAAAACCATGCAGGGCATTGTGAAACACCTTTTCGTTCATTGGAAAGTGGTACGTGTGCCCCTCAAACTCATAGGTGCCACGCCCCAACCGGTTAGGAAACGGAAACAGCAACGCATTTTTGTAGGCCATATCAGCAAGTATATCTTGCTCGCTGCCAAACTCAATCAACTGGCTTTGGCCCTGGTGCAGGCTTAGGTTATGCAATGCCCCCCCATGGCCGGGTATAACAGAAAAGCCCAGGCCTAATGGCTTGCTGGCCAGCTTAACAATTTCAAAGTTGCCAATAACGTGTGTGCTGTCAGTAAACATGATCTTTTATGAATTGGGTTAAATATACGGCTAATGCCATGAACTTGCATTATTTTGGAAGCTCGTTTTGTATGTCAATACTAGTACGCCCCGTTACATCATGACAGGCCAAACCTACAAACTGTTAATTAACTAAACGTTATGGCATTCGCAAAAGTCCGCAAGCACTGGAAGCTGGCCCTGGCATTACTCATACCAGTACAAATGCTGCTTTTTGGCTGGCTTACCAGTAACCAGCAATGGGCAGAACTTACCTATGCCCAGCGGCTATACCCTAAAATCAGTAGCTTTTTGCGCACCATTACAGGCTTTAGCACGGTGCCATTTGGGCAAATTATTTTTTACGGCCTCATTGGTCTGCTACTGTACTGGCTGGTAAAATACATTGTAAGGGCTTTTAAAAAACAGACAACATGGCTCAAGGCCCTCAAAGAAATTGGCTTGGGTGGCCTGGCCACCTACTCACTGGTATACGGCCTTTTTATGTGGAGCTGGGGCATTAACTACCACAGGGCGCCACTGGCAGATATGGTACAGATTGACACAGCACAGGCCTCTGTAACAGAATTAGAGGCCATGACCACTAAAATTGTAAGCCTGGCCAACCAATTAAGAATGCAGGTCAGTGCAGACAGTACCCAACCCATACAACTGCCCTATACCAATAGCCAACTGTTTGCTATGGCCCCAGTAGGTTACCAGGTATTGGCCCAACAATACCCGCTGCTTAACTACCATACACCTTCTATAAAAGCGGTATATGTACCCCAAATTATGTCAACCATAGGCACCGGCGGCATCTATTTTCCGTTTACCGGCGAGGCCAATGTAAATATGGACCCGCCCAATTTTTTGTTGCCAGCTACCATTTGCCACGAAATGGCCCACCAGATTGGCTATGCCTCTGAAACAGAAGCCAACTACCTGGCCTTTATGGCCTGCTGGCACCACCCTGATGTGCATTATCAGTACAGTGGCATGCTACTGGCCATGCGCTACAGCCTGCGCACCCTGTATAGGGCTGATACCACGGCACATAAACGCGTGGTGGCCACCATTAACCAGGGCATATTGACTGACCTGAAAGCTTCAAGAAAATACTGGAGCAGCTTTTATAACCCTTTTGATGAATTTACCGACTGGTTTTATGACCTGTTTTTAAAGGCCAACAGCCAAAAAGATGGCATTAAAAGCTATGGGCTTATGGTAAAGCTGCTGCTGGGCGAGTACCGCAAAAACGGGCTTACCCAATAAAAGTAAAGACACAAAAAAGGTGCCGCAAGCGGCACCTTTTTGGAGCTGAAGTTGATTTTAAGAGGTCGCGAGCGGATTCGAACCGCTGTACGAGCTTTTGCAGAGCTCTGCCTAGCCACTCGGCCACACGACCTTTTGTTTTTTTGAGGATTGCAAAAGTAGGCATTTAAACCACTATTGCAAATACTTTCTGCATATTAATTGCTACGACTAATATTTAGCCAGCAAATGCATTTAGTACACAAACTTAATCTAAGTTATCATATTTAGGGCGCAATACAAAAATAATCATGGCTTGCAACCCACCAGCTAATAGAAAAAGGTGCTGCAAGCAGCACCTTTTTAATTGTAAAGCCCTAAAGGCTAAATCATTGCAATTAACTAAAAGAGAGAGCGGCTATTTACTCTTCGCCATCTTTCTTTTCACCAGACTGGCTGTCGGTCATGGCCTGCTTCAGCTGGCTCAGTACCTCCATATCGCCTAGTGTATCGCGCTCGTTGCCCTTGTTCAGACGGTCAATGGCTTTGTTATTGCCAGCTTTTTTACCACCACCCTGGTTAGGCTTGCTGCCACGAGGGGGCTTGCTCTCAGGAGCACTTTCTCTGAAGGTATTGGTGTGTGACATGACAATGCGCTTATCGTCTTTAGAGAACTCAAGCACTTTAAAGTCTAATGACTCACCAACAGCAGCTGCGCTGCCGTCTTCCTTCACCAGGTGCTTGGCAGTAGCAAAACCTTCAATACCGTAAGGTAACTCAAGCGTTGAGCCCTTATCGTTGGCACTGATTACGGTACACTTATGCACAGAGCCCACGGTAAAGATGGTCTCGAAAGTATCCCAGGGGTTCTCTTCCAGTTGCTTGTGGCCCAGTGCCAGACGGCGGTTGTCTACATCAAGCTCAAGTACCTGTACTTCCAACTCTTCGCTTACCTTCACAAATTCAGATGGGTGCTTGATCTTCTTGGTCCAAGACAGGTCAGATACGTGCACCAAACCATCAATTCCTTCTTCCAGTTCAATGAACAGGCCAAAGTTGGTCAGGTTACGCACAATACCGCTGTGGCGGGTGCCAATGGCATATTTCACCAACAAGTCTTGCTTGGTCCATGGGTCTTCAGTCAGCTGCTTAATACCCAGTGACATTTTGCGCTCGTCGCGGTCAAGGGTTAACACAACTGCCTGCAGCTCATCACCAATTTTAATGAAGTCTTGTGGGTTTCTCAGGTGCTGCGACCATGACATTTCTGACACGTGAATCAGACCTTCAACACCAGGCATAATTTCAAGGAAGGCACCATAGTCAGCCACATTTACAATACGGCCTTTCACGCTTGAGCCAACTTCAATTTCAGAAGCCAGTGAATCCCAAGGGTGATCCGTAAGCTGCTTCATACCCAGTGAAATACGCTTCTTCTCGTCATCAAAGTCAAGCACAACCACATTAATTTTCTGGTCAAGGTTAAGCACCTCTTCAGGGTGATTAATGCGGCCCCAAGAAATATCAGTAATGTGCAACAGCCCATCAACACCACCAAGGTCAATAAATACACCAAAGTTGGTCATGTTCTTAATCACACCTTCAAGCACCTGGCCTTTTTCAAGGTTGTTCAGGATCTCAGCTTTCTGCTTCTCAAGGTCTTTCTCGATCAGTACTTTGTGTGATACTACAACGTTGTCGTTAGCGTGGTTAATCTTCACCACCTTCACTTCCATCTTCTTGCTAACGAATACGTCAAAGTCACGAATAGGCTTCACGTCAATTTGTGAACCAGGTAAGAAGGCCTCCACACCGTAGATGTCTACAATCAGACCACCCTTGGTACGTCTCTTCACCACACCCTCAATTACCAGATCTTCAGCGTAAGCTTTTTCAATATTTTCCCACGCCTTAACAATTTTAGCCTTACGGCGCGACAGCACCAGCTGGCCATTGGCGTTTTCTTGCTCTTCAACATATACCTGCACCTCGTCGCCAAGCTTCATGTCAGGTAAATCACGGAATTCAGAAGCTGATACCAGGCCGTCAGACTTGAAACCAATGTTCAAGATCACATCGCGGTCGTTAATGCCTACCACAATGCCCGTTACCACTTCTTTTTCGTTGACTTCATTCAATGTACCTTCGTACATTGCTGTCATCTCAGCAATCTGGTCTTGTGAATAACCTTCACCAAAGCCTTTTGCTTCTTCTTCGTCCCAGTTAAAATCTTCAGGATTGTTTGCCATATGAAATTTAGAGAGGACCCCTTGTATTTGTTTTCCGGCAGAAGGGCAGCAGCCGGATTTTGTTAATATTGATTAAATGCCTCAAGGGCAACCCACTCACCATGAATGGGGATGCAAAGGTAGCAAAAAAATCAACTGATATTACCAGCAGCTTCAATATTTGTGCCCTGAACAGGGCTTATTGGCTACAAAAAAAAGCAAAAGCGGCTGCTTTTGCTTTCTATTTGATTGTCTTATGGTTGTGGGCTTAACTGTCTTTCACAATTACGCCATCTTCAAGCGTTACTACCCTGCGGCCAAAGTTTGAGTTCTTTTCAGAGTGCGTCACCTGTATTATAGTGGTGCCTTCATTATTAATTTCCTGAAACAGCTTCATAATATACTCTCCCTGGTCGCTGTGCAGGTTACCCGTAGGCTCATCAGCCAGTAACAACTTAGGCCGGCCAATAATTGCCCTGGCCACACCCACCAACTGCTGCTGCCCGCCAGAGAGTTGGTCAGGAAACAGGTCTTTTTTGGCAACAATCTGAAAGCGGTCTAACACTTCGGCCACCATGCTTTTCCGCTCTTTTTCTTTGATGCCTTTGTATATTAATGGTGTTTCAATGTTCTCATAAACGGTTAGTTCATCAATAAGGTGGTAGGCCTGAAACACAAAACCAATGTGGTTTTTGTGCAGCTTTGAACGCTTACGCTCACCAAAGCCATGCACAGGCTCATCAAGAAAGAAATACTCACCCTGCGAGGAGACGTCTAACATACCTATAATATTCAGCAGGGTGGTTTTACCCGATCCGCTGGGGCCCATAATACTTAAAAACTCTCCTTCTTCTACATCAAGGTCTATCCCTTTCAATACAAACGTACGCTGGTAGCGTGTGTCGTAATACTTATCGATGTTACGTAACTTAATCATTAATAGATGGTTATATTGACTCTGATCATTTTTTGCGCCAATAGCCTCATAATTGGCTTAAATTAAAGGAATACACCTGACATTCCGGCACACTTGCTCTAGGGTTGGCAGCTCATTGAATACTATTGGCTATTTACACTATTTGCTTTAAAGATTAAAAGTTTTTGAAACAGTTGCAACACAATACCCCCTCTTTCAATCTGCAAACCACCAAATACACAACCACGCACCATCAGGTATGAATGTAACCAACCAACCTATTTAAATGTTTAGGCCCTAAACCAAAGTTGTGCAATAAAAAGCCCGGCTCATGGCCACTGTGGCAACATAAGCCGGGCAGGCATTATACTGGTGGTGTTATGGGCTTATAGCCGGTTATTCATACCGAAGTGCTTGAATAGGGTTGGCCCTGGCCGCACTGTAAGCATGCAGGCAAACAGTAAGTAAGGCTACTACCAATATAAATGAGGCCGGCACGGCAAACAACACTACTGAAAGCTCAATATGAAAGGCAAAGTTTTGCAGCCACAATTGCAACGCCAGGTAAGTAATGGGTATGGCTACTAAAAATGCCACACTAACCAGCACCATTAGCTTACGGCTTAATATCCAGATAATCTGCTGCACCGTGGCACCCATCACTTTACGTATACCAATTTCTTTGGTACGCTGTTCAGCCATAAACAACGTAAGGCCATACAAGCCCAGGCACGCCACAAACACGGCCAACACAGCAAACAGGGCAAATATGGCCCCAAGGCTTTCTTCAGCACGGTATTGTTTGTCAAACTCACTATCCATAAACGCATAATCAAAGGCAGTATCGGGCTCTTTTGAGCGCCAAAAGCGCTCAACTGCCGCTACCGTGCCTGAAACATCGCGCCCGTCAACCTTTATCAACATATAGTTAAAATACTGTGGGGCTACTTGAAATATCAAAGGGGTTACCTGCTTGTGCAATGACTGTATATGAAAATCTTCTGCCACACCAATTACCAGCCCTTCCCGGCGCACCATATCATCATACCAGACAATGCGCTCGCCAACAGGGCTTTCACATTCAAGCAGCTCAGCTGCCTTCTTATTTAAAATAAAGGCGCCTAACTGGTTGGTGGCTGTATCGCCAGAGCGGTCGTCGGCAAAATCGCGAGAAAACGCCCGACCTTCTACTATAGGTATACTTAAGGTCTCAAAAAAATCATAGTCAACCCTAAACTCAGACACGTCAATTACATCTTCGCCCTTGGTCCATTGTATGCTGTTTTGGTTAAAGTTTTTGCCAGGCAGGTTTGATACGGCTGTGGCATGCCGCACACCGGGTAGCTCAGCCAGTTCTGTTTTTAGCACTTCATAGTTTTGCTGCAAATTTTCGGTACTAAGCGGCAGCACCAATACATGCGCTTTATCAAAGCCCAGCGACTGGTTTTTGAGGTAGCTAATCTGGCTGTAAATGGTGAGCGCCCCCACAATTAAAAACGACGAAATGGCAAACTGAAACACCACCAGTGTGCTGCGTGTGCGCTTGCCCGAGTGGCTGTACTTGATTTTGCCCTTGAGCGTATCCAGCATTTTAAATGATGACAGGTACCATGCCGGGTATGAGCCCGCCAGCAAACCCGTAAACAATGCTATGCCCAACAGCAAATACATCATGCCGCCCCCTTGTAAATAGGTTAAATACATTTGTTTGCCGGTAAGGTCATTAACCCAGCCCATGCCAGACTCAAGC
>CAZXTW010000053.1:0-16000 GCA_964643525.1 uncultured Roseivirgaceae bacterium | reverse complement strand
GGACAGCGGCGAATGCATGGGCCTCATCAGGTCTACTATTATGGAATTAGATAAATTCATTGACGATATGGCCAACATTTCACTCAACCAACAATTGGCAGTGCGCACAGAGAAGATTGAATTCAAGTCCATGATCAATGAGATTGTAGGCTACCTTGAAAAGTACATGGATGCTTCTGCCAAGGTTCAATTGCGGTTAGATATTGAAGAAAACATGCCGCTGTATTCTGATCCAATCCGGTTAAACCTCATCCTCTCTAACCTGCTGTCAAACGCCTACCAGTTTTACGATACTGATAAGGCTTACAACTACGTGCAGGTAAGCATCAGTACTGAAGGCAATAACTACCACCTCAGCATTAGCGACAATGGCATGGGCATTGCAGAAAAGCACCAGCCTTTTATCTATGATATGTTCTTTAGAGCTTCTGATTATTCTAAGGGTTGTGGCCTGGGCCTGTATATGGTAAAAGATGCCCTCAATAAGCTCGATGGTAACATTAGTGTACGTTCCATCCCGGGCGAAGGCACCACCTTTACCCTTGAAATACCCAACCGGTTGTGTAACCTGCAATAGCTCAGGCACCAACAATCAATGCAATTAACCCACATCCCAAAAATGAAAAAGCTAACCCTGCTTATTGTCATGCTGCTTGCCACCGTTGGGGCTAAAGCTGGCATTCAAAACCCTGAAAACGCCAAATACTACGGCGTGTTTGTTTATCAGTTCTCTAAATACACCGTTTGGCCAGCAAGCATGGCTGCCACTGAAACTTTTGTGATTGGTGTCATGGGCAATACCCCAATCAAAGAGGGGCTTGACCAATTGGCCGCTGCTAAAAAGATTAACAACAGGCAAATCGTAGTCAAAACAATAAGCAATACTGATGAAATAGCTGGCTGCCACCTGCTGTTTGTACCAAACAGTAGCATGAAACAGCTACCAAGCATACTCAAAGCCACGGTTAGGCATTCAGTGTTACTCATTACAGAAGCCAACAATGGGGCAGCAAAGGGGGCTGTAATTAACTTTATTGAAGAAAACGGTAAGCTGAGCTTTGAAATTAGCGTAACCAACGCCACCAGGCATGGCTTAAAGCTTTCAAGCAACTTACAGCAACTGGGGCGTATGGTAAGCTAACCAGGCAAACAAGGCATTGTTATTAAAACCTTATTTAAGATTAAAACCTGATTGATTGACTAAAAAAGCATCAAGCAAGTTATGCAACAGCATATGAAATTATTGTAAGTGAGATGTAGTATGGATTATTTGGAATGGATTTAAGAGTTGTTTAGTAAAATCTGATGCAATTGTTAAAAGCGCTGGGTAAGTTTTACCCAGCGCTTTTTTTTGATTGTGTACTAAGCTTTGCCCGATTTTACCCCGTGACTGTTTTTGTGTATATTCACTCGAAATCACCAATACCTAACACCATGAGCCTGCCACAAACACTACTGCAACAACAAATCTCAGCCCACTGCAACAAAACCCTGGCCGATAGTGCCAACGGCAACCTGTTAAACAAAAACAGCCTTGACCAATCGTTTGAATTCAATCTGGGCAATACGTTTGCCTTAACCGCTGGTGCCACGGCCAGCGCCTCTGTGCAGGTATACAACACTACTGAAAGTTGCGCAGGCGATGCACTGGCACAACAATTGAAACTGACCGACCTACTGGCCAACAACGCCATTATTAAATATGACCTGACCGGGCAAATCACGGCCAGTGGTGAAACACCGCTGGGCAACCTGGGCTTTGACCTTGACCAGACCCTGACATTAAGCAGTTACCGGCTGCACCAACCAGCAGAAGAGCTATGTGCGGCTGTTGCTGCCGATGCGGGTAGCTTTAAGCTGCTGCTGGTCAAAAACCATATACAAACGCTGGCCGTCAACGAAGCCCTAAACATGTCAGTCAGGGGCAACCTGGGCTTTAAGGCCAAAGCCAAATGGGGCGATGTACTTACCGCAGGCATGCCTGCCATTGTCAAATCATTGCTACCCTCAGATACTACGCTGGTTACTGTTAACGCTGGCCTTGAGGTATCGGCCAGCTTTCAGGTTGAAGATGACTTTGAGGTGGTGGTGCAACGTACCGGGCAAGATGCCTTTCTGGTAAGCATTAACAAAACCATTAAAAGCGAACTCAATGTAGCTGGCGGCTTTAATGTAAGTGTTGAGTTGAGTGATGATGAAGGCATTCAGGCCCTGGTTGCCTCTCTGGTAAATAGGGCCGAGCAGGGCCTTTACCAAAAAGTGGTGCCATTACTGCAACAGGGGGCCGACAAACTGACTGACGCCCAACTGGCCCTGCTGAAGCGCATAGCCGGCGCCCTGGGCCTACCCACCACCCGAGAAGATGCAGAAGCGTTACAGCAACAGGTAAATGACAAAATCAAAGAGTGGACGGCCAAAATACAAGAGGCCGTAACCAGCACGCTACAGGTAGGGGCCACCTACAGCTACCAGAAAAATAAAACCGACCAAACGGTATTTGCCGCTACGTTTACAGCAGCTGCCATTGCGCAGCACCATGGCCATATAATTGGCTTAAAGGCAGGCCATATAATTGACGCCTATGTGGCCGGCCAGCCGGGCATTACCCTGCGTGAGTACCAACGCCTGGTGCAGGTAAACATAACCAGTGCCTTTAAAATTGGCTTTAAGCTGGGTAAGTTGACCCTGTCACAGAAAAAGGAAAAAACGTTTGACCGCGTCGAGCACTACCAGGTAGTAAACCGCAAAAAGCAAATGCAGATTAGCGAGTACAACCAGGGTGTAAGCATGAGTATTGTTGAGGGCGATAATACTTTTGATACCGCCGTTGACCTGAACGCCAAAATGAATGGCTATGTTGAAACGGCCAGCCAGGCCCTGGCCAGCCTGTTCAATTATGAGTTTACGGTACAGTGGGCCGTAACTGATAACAAAACCAAAGACCACGAGCTTATTAACTATGTTGACCGTGCCCTGGCCTGGGGCATTATTAAAGAGGCCGATTTTGACAGCACGGTGCAGCACCTGCAAAGCACACTGGGCCAAAAACCAAAAGGGGTACACTATACCGCCTACATTAAGGCACCTTACCAGGTGTTTGACCAGTTAATTGATGCCCTGGCAGGCTTAAATGACTTGCAACTGGCCCAGTCAATGGCAGCAGTTACGGCCTATGCCCCCTACCCTGGCAGGCAGGCCCTGAGCCAACGGCAAGAGCAATACCGAGAGGTGTGGCAACTGTACCTGAGCCAAACCGCCGCACAGGTAGACCCCAAGAGCCTGGCCATACAGCTCTCTAACCATTTTGGTGGTAAAGGTCTTGATGAAGTAGCCAATTTTGAAGGCAACCTGTTCAACGGCACTAGACACGGGTACTACGACCGCCATGCCCTGCCCAACATGATACAGTATAACATAATTGGTGACAGGGTACACGATTGCTTGCAGGGCTTTAAAGAACTGCAAGCAGGCTGGCAGCACCCCTATGATGATGTGCTGCGCAAGGCGTTTAAAAACCACATTAGTGGCGTATTGATTCAGAAAGAGTTCAACAACCGTCTGCTGGGGCGCTTAGTGCTTGATGCTGCCGAGAGCCTGAACCTGACCAACCAGTTGCAACGGGCATTTACCATAACGTATACTGACCGCAACAGCAAAACCGAGCAGAAAATTATATACAGCTAACCCTTGCAGCATTTAACTGGCCAGCACACCATCTGTCATTTCAAGCACGCGGTCACTGTTTTGGGCAAAGGCATCGTCATGGGTAACGGCAATAATGGTTTGCCCCCGAGCGGCGGCCAGCTCTCTGAATATATCAAACACAATCTGGGTGTTTTTTGAATCCAGGTTGCCCGTAGGCTCATCGCCCATAATAACAGAAGGCTCGTTTATTAATGCCCTGGCAATAGCCACCCGCTGCTGCTGCCCGCCAGATAGCTTATTGGCCGGCTTCAGGGCCTGCTCGGCCAGGCCAAGCAGGCGCAAATTCTCATAAGCGGCTTCTCTCACTTCGGCCTTTGTCTTTTTACGTAGTTTCAGGGCTGGCAGCATCACATTATCAAGCGCCGTAAACTCTGGCAGCAAATAATGAAACTGAAACACAAAGCCAATATTGGCATTACGAAAGGCCGCCAATGCATTTTGTGATTGCCCCGTCAGGCTGTGGCCATTAATAGCCAGCCCACCCTCAAAATCAGTATCCATCGTGCTCAGCACATACAACAGGGTAGACTTACCTGAGCCCGATTTGCCAACTAGCGATACAAACTCGCCACGGTTTACAGTAAAGCTAATCTCTTTCAGTACCTGAAACGTATTGGGCTCATGAAAATACTTGCTAATACCTTCAGCCCTCAGGGCCACTGGCTGTTCTTTATCTTTATCGTTCATTAAATAATCAATTCAGTGTTTTAAAATACCCATCAACGCTACACCTCTACCCTCTGATAATCTCAACAGGGTCTACCATAGAAGCCTTCTTGGCAGGCAGGTACCCTGCAATAAATGTGGTTAACAACCCAAACACAAAGGCCAGCACATAATCTGCCGTGCGGTATGCCATGGGCAGCGTTTCAAGCATGGCAATCTCAAATGGCAAATGGTTTACCCCAACAGCCACACCGTAACCAAAGGCCATACCTACCAGCCCCCCCAGCACCCCAATCAAAACAGACTGTATTAAAAAAATCTGTACAATATCGCCCCCTTCAAAGCCCATGGCCTTTAAAATGGCTATTTCCTTAATCTTTTCATTAACCGTCATATTCATGATATTATAAATGCCAAAGCCCGCTACCAGCAAAATGGTAAATGATACCGCTATGGCAATAATATTGCGCAGCTGGCTGCCAGCCTCCAGCTGGCCATTGGCAGCCTGCCAGGCTTCTACTTTATAAGGCACAGCAGGGGCCAGTGCCTCGCTTACCTGTGGGGCCTCATTATAGTCATTCAGGTTAACCTGTATATCAGTTACATAGCCCTGGTTTTTAGAAATCAACTGCCGGGCGGCGTTTATCCTGATGTAAGCCTTGCCATTATCTACCTGGCCCAGCGTAGTGGTAACCAGCCCAATAATCTTGTAATTTCTGCTTATGCCATCGGCGGTAGTCACCACCACCACGTCGTTCAGGTTCAGGCTCAGCCTTTGGGCCAGCCCTGAGCCCATAATAATGCCATCGCTACGGTGCTGCATGTCGTACCAGTTGCCGGCAACCACATAATCGCTGGTTTTAAACAGGGCGTCTTCTGTAGCTACATCAATACCGCTAAGCTGGCCATTGCGTTCAGTAGCGCCGTTACGAAAAAACACATTCAGGTTTACCTGTGGGGCCACCCCTGCTACCTGGGGCAGCTGCTGTACCGTATGCATAATTTTGGCAGAGTTTCTAATACCCTCGGTGTACCTGATTACCCTGGCGTTGCGCACATGTACTGCCGGGTTATTGGGCAGGTAGCCCGCCAGCAAATTGGTATTATCGGCAGGTATGTCATTGTAAATATGCACATGGGCAAGCGTGCTGAAGGCCAGTTCGGTTTGCACATCGTTCACCCCGGTCATGAAGCTGTTCATGAATATATACATTGATATACCAAAGGTTACGCTTAATGTAGCCACCAGGGCCTGCTTTACCCTTGAGGTTAAGTGCGCCCAGGCTATTGAATAATTGGTGTTGCTCATGGCATCAGGGCTTGTTAGGTACCAATACATGCTGTTCTGGCCCCAGGCCGTCAAGCACCTCTACCCATTCATTGGTTACTATGCCCGTTACAATGCTGGTGGTGGTGTTATTGGCCAGCAGTACCGTATTTTGCCCCGTCAGGCAGGCTGCCGGCAGCAGCAGGGCCTGCTGCTTATTGGCAATAATAATATTGGCCTGTAGCTGGGTACTGGCAAAAAGCCTGTCAGGGGGCGTTACAAACCGGGCCTCTATAATGAACGATTGCTCGGCCACATCAAAGGCAGGGTAAATCTTACTGACCAGTGCCTCATGCCGCACCTCCTTTTCTGTATTCAACGCTATTACTACCCGCTGGCCAATGGCAATGCGGTTAATATCTTCTTCAGCCACAAATAACTTGGCCAGTGCCTGGCCACCGCCTACCCTGGCCACCGCCTCGCCACGGCGCACCAGCTCACCAGGTTGCTTCAGTACGGTAAGTACCTGGCCGGTAATGCTTGAGGCCAGCAGGTAATCGCCACTGTTTTCCTGCTGTATGGCCAGCTGGGTTTGTGTATTCTTTACACCCAAAGCCAGGGTTGCCTGCAGCTCTTCTATTTGCTTCTGTAGCTGGACTTCATTGCTTTTGGCAGCCTCAAACTGTAGCCTGGCGCGCTCATAGTCAGCCTGCGAAACCGCATTTGTTTTTACCAGGCGGGCATAGCGGTTGTAGTTGGCCTCATCTGTTTGCCGCTGTAGGGCGGCCTGCTGCACTTGCAGGTTAAGCTGCGCCAGCTGTGGTGAGTTGGGCCGGGCCTTCAGTAGTGCGTCATCATAATTAGCCTGGGCATTCACCAGCTGCTGGGTTTGCACCTGGTTGGCCAGTGCAAACAGTGGCATATTGGGCTGCACCACGTCGCCTTCTTTCACAAAGGCCTGCGCCAGGTAACCATCTGCATTGGCCGTCACTATATATTCATCATCAGTAACAATGTGCCCGCTGGCAAACACAGCGTCAACAATAGCTTGTTGCACCGGCTGCACGGTGGTTTGCCGGCTGCAGCTGCTGGCCAGTAACGCTACGGCCAACACAGTTATAGGTATTATTGAACAATACTTTTGCATAGTCATGACTTGATAGAGGTTATTGCCTTGATAACACAGTGGCATGGTAAGAGTAAAATGTTGAAAGGGCGCTCAGCCAGCTTTGCCTGGCCTGCAGGTAATCATTAAAGCTGTCCAGATAAGCAGCAAGGGCTGTCAGGCCTTCTTCATATTGCTGCTGGGCCAGCTGGTAATTCTCGGCATACAGTTGGTAATTGGTAGCGGTGGCCTGGGCAGTGGCTAACGACAGTTGGTATTGCTGCATCAGCAGGGCATCGGCCTGGGCGGCCTTGTTCTGTTCAAGCGTAAACTGCCTGTTGGCAACATCCTGCTGTAGGCGGGCAGTTTTTAAGCGGTTGCGGTTGGCAAAACCATTAAACAGAGGCACCGACAGGGTTAATGACAAATAGCTGTAATTGCTCCAGGCATCGTTACCAAAATCAAGCCCAAACTCATCCTGAAACTGCTGCACCCCAAAATATGAGTTCAGGGTTAGGGTAGGCACCATGGCTGCCTGTTGCAGCTTTACCTGAATGCCGCCCTGCTTTACCTGCAGGTCATACAGGCTCAGGCGGGCATCGGCATTCATCGTTGGCTCAGTTGTAAACGCGTTCAGTTCTGTAGTAAGCGTTTCGTCAAACACCAGGGTGGTGCCGGGGCCTAGCCCAAACAAATCACCCAGCTGCTGCTGGCACTGTGCCAACAGCAAGGTATTGCTGTACAGCCCCTGCTGCACACTGTTGCGGTTAATTTTGGCCATATTCAGGGCCTGGGCATCGGTCAGACCCGCCTCAAACTGTTGGGTAGTCACCGTCAGCAGGCTATCGGCAATAGCCACATGCTGCTGGTCAGTGGCCAGGGCCTGTTTGGCCAGCAGGGCTGTATAATAATACAGGGCCACCTGTTGCTTTAAGGTTTGCTGGTAAGTAGCCGTTTCTGATTCTGAAAGCTCAATATTGCTCTTGGCCAGCTTGGCATTTAGAGCCCCCTGCCAGTTAAACAGTTGCTTGCTTACCATAATACCTGCGTTGTAGGTATACTCCTGCCCAAACTGGGCATTAATGGTTTCGCCTGGCTGGCCAAATATTTCACCGGGCAGGGGTGTGGTGGCCAGGCTGGTGTTTTTCTGGCCAGCAAAGCTGCCGCTAATAGTAGGCAGGCGGTAGGCCCTGGCCGTTTTGTATTCAAGCCCGGCCACTGCCTGCTGCTGTTGGTACACGGCATAATCAGGGTTATGCGCAAAGGCATAGGTCAATGCCTCGTTGAGCGAGGCCACCGCAACCTCCTGGGCAGCCGCCTGCTGGCCCTGCGTTTGCCCATTGGCTGCAAGGCATACTATGGCCAGCCCTATCAATAATAAGGTTCGTTTCATGGTTTTTATCTGTTTTTGGCAGTTTTGTCAGGGGCCTTTGTTAACCCCAAGCATAAAATGGAGGCCTATGCTTAATGATACCCCCGAGGGCGATAAGATGCCGCCAATGGCACCCTTACGGTTGGCTTTCAGGTAGGCCAGTTGCATATCAAACAATACAGGCGGTGCCAGCCGGTGGGTAAGCCCTACGGCCAACTGGCCATAATTAAAGTCTTGCTCAAGCCGCTCAACCTCCTGAACCTGGCCACCACCTAATGAAAAGCTTCCCCTGCCCCCTACTGCTATGGCTTTAATGGTACCAACAGTTAGTTCAGCATAGGGCCTGGTGCGGTGGGCGGCTTTCAAATAATACCGCCCCACAAGCCCCACTTTCAGCAACACACCGCCATCACCACTGCCAGACACATCAATGCTGCCCCCGCCAATGGTAATGCTGTCTATGGCTTGTTTTTGCGATAAAACAGTGGTTTGTATGCCCATCAGCACCTGCCAACGGTCATTAATAAAATAACTTCCGTTAAGCCCAAAAAAGCCGTTTTTGCGTGACAGGTCAGCAAAAGTAATGGTATCGGGCAGGGCCGATAGTTCCTGTGAGCCAATAAAGTGCTGCCCCAGGGTAAAGCCTATGCTCCACTTTTTGCTGTACACAGTCATGAGCGAGTCGCGCTTGCTGGCGGCCCCCTGCTGAAAGCTCATCGCCCTTTCTGCCTCGCTAAAGGGGGCGGGCCAGTCGCCTTGCTGCTGCCCCTGGCACCGCCCCGAGTAAAACAGGCTTGCTACACAACAAACAGCACAGCCTACTATCCAAACTAACCGCATAACAATACGCTTTCTAAAGTGTCCTGCCTCTTTTTACAAGGTGGTTCTTGTCCACACCTGCTCTCTGGTAAAGCTGTAAACGCTTACCGTTAAATTCAGCTCGTTGGCATTGTTCAGACTCAGCGCAACATCTAATGATTTTCCTTTTTTGGGTGAGTAAATGGTGCCGCTCCACTGGTTATTCTTATAGGTAAGCCCCTCAAGCAGGTGTATACCCATAATATGTCGTTCGCGCAGGGCCTTGTTGGGGTTTTTCTTGTCGGTAGGTGGCTGGCCTTTTTTGTTCATGGGTGTTTTAAGCCACACCACTTTGCCATAATACTGGCCGCCATCTTCATAAATTTCTACTTTGGTTTCTCCTTCCGGGGTAAGCCATATGCCTACTACCTCGTTTTGTGCCAGGGCTGGCAGGCTAAGCAACAGGCTGGCAACAATAGTGATCATTAGTTTTTGCATGGTTTATTAACTTTTACAGGTATCATTGATAGTCATTACAAATAAACGGCACAACGGGGGGCCGTGCCTTGCAAACCATGCAGAAGCAGCCAAATGCAGGGCTAAACCTGCCGTAACCGGGCTGAACTTTAAACCACTAATAATCAGCCCAGCGCTTAAAATCGCCCGCCTTCTCTTTGCTTATAATAATGAGGGTGGGTGGCTCAGGCGCTACGTGCAGCAGCAGGCGGCCGGTCAGGTAGGGTTCTACCGCATGTATGCTGGTGCGCGCCACCAAAAACTGCCGATTGGCCCGGTAAAACAGGTCAGGGTCAAGCTGCTTTTCAAGTTCATCTAAAAAAAACTCAAGCACATACTCCTGCCCGCTGGTGCGCTTTAAAAACACCCCGCGCTCCTTAATATACGCATACGCCACCTCGGTAATGGGCACTAACAGCATTTGGTGCTTATGCGCCACTAAAAAGCTTTTGCGGTAGTTGGCCGGCTTAAACTCATGGGCCAGCTTTAGCAGTTGGCTCATATATGCCTGGTTGTTCAGGTCACGGCTTTGGGCCAGGTACTTCTCTACGGCTGTCTGCAGGTCTTTTGGGCTAATAGGCTTCAGCAAATAATCCAGGCTGTTTACCTTAAAGGCTTGCAGGGCGTACTCGTCATAGGCTGTGGTAAAAATAACCGGGCAGGGCACCTCAACCTGCTTAAAAATTTCAAAGCTAATACCATCACTCAGCTGTATATCCATAAACAGCAGGTCGGGGCTGCGGTTTTGCTGTAGCCAATGGCAGGCATCGGCCACGCTGTCAAGCACATGCATCACCTCAAATTGCGCCTGCGGCAGGGCGTCCAGCTCTTTCATCAGGCGGCGCACGGCACTGGCCTCATCTTCAATAATGGCCACCTTCAGGGTTGGCATCAGCTCGGGCATAGTCATTGGCTTTTAAGGGTAGTACTACTTTAAAATGGTCGTTCTCAACGCCAAATACAATTTCCTGATTCAACAGGTACTGGTACCTGTATTGCAGGTTGGTCAGCCCCAGCCCCTCGCTGGGCGCGTTAAACACTTTGGGCAAAATCGGGTTGGTGACAACAATGGTGTTGCCCTCGTGGGCTATGGTAATAACCAGCGGCCGGCCTTTCTTTACCTCGTTGTGCTTCACGGCATTTTCTATCAGCAGTTGTAGTGATAGGGGCGGTAGCATTTGCTGTTGTATGTGTTCTGGCAAGGTTACGTGTAACTGTATGCCTTCATTGAACCGCATCTTCAGCAACTGCCAGTAATCTTCTAAAAAAGCCAGCTCATCGGCCACCCGCACCAGGTCACGTTTGCTGCTTTGCAGCACAAACCGGTACAGGTTTGAAAAGTGCCGCACAAAGTCTACCGCCTGGGCCCCGTCTTCTTCAATCAGGTCTATCAGCGTATTTAAGCTGTTAAACATAAAGTGGGGGTTAATCTGCTGCTTCAGCATTTCCAGCTGCGCCCGCAGGCTGGCCGATTGCAACGACAGGTTTTGCACCTTCAGTGCGTCTTTTTCTTGCTGGGCAGTAAAGGCCTGCTGTATAAAAGCAAACAGTAGGGCTGCCATGCCCATTCTAATCAAAGTTGCCCAGGGGGCCACGACGGTAGCCAGGCTAATGCTGCTGGGCAGTAAGAAGCGGTCGATCGATATAAACAAAAACAGGTATGCCAAGTTAAACACCACAAACAACAGCCAGCCCATGGGTTTGGGTTTAGCCTTGAGTTTTGGGTGCACCAGCAGGTAGCTGTTCAAATGCCACAGAATAATCAAAAAAACAGATACCACAACCCAGCGCGTCAGCAGCTCTTCTGTGCCTACAGGCGCTTCCACGGCAGTGCGTTGCCTCAGGCCGCTGCTGCTCAACACGTTAACACCGGGCAGTAAAATCGATAGTAAATAGGGCAATAAACGTTGTAGCATGGCGTACTAAAAATACAAAAATACCAACAGCCCCCTACCCTGCCACTAAAAATAAGCCCAACCCGCCCATAACGCAGCTAAAGCCTATGATTTACCTGCCAAACCTTTAAGTCAAATCTTTTAGGCAATCTGCCTAGCCACTTTTACTTCAAGTCAGTTTATGCTCAGTTCTGCCTATATTTAACCCATGGATTTACTGCCCATTGGTATTTCAAACTTTAAAGAACTGCGCACACCTGATGAATATGGGCAACAATATGTATATATTGATAAAACTGAGGGCATACAACAACTGGTTAAAAACTACCGGTATGTTTTTTTAAGCCGGCCACGCCGGTTTGGCAAATCCCTACTGCTAAGTACCATAGAATGCCTTTTTAGTGGCCAGAAGCAACTATTTACCGGCCTTTGGGTAGAGCGCCATTGGCAATGGCAGCATACCTACCCTGTACTGCGCATTGACTTTAACCGAATTGTAGAAGATGGTGTGCCTCTAACCAAGGCCCTGGCACTTTACTTACAGAAACTGGCAGCTGCCTACAACATTAAGCTCACCCACCCAGGGGTTAGCGGCCAGTTTGGCGAGCTGTTTGAACAACTACACCACAAAACGGGCAAAAAAGTAGTGATACTCATTGATGAGTATGACAAAGCTATTACCGATAATTTAGATGATTTGCCAACCGCAGAGGCCAATAGAAAGGTTTTACGTGATTTTTATGTAGTGCTGAAAGGGGCTGAAGACATGTTGCGGTTTGTCATGCTTACAGGAGTTTCTAAGTTTGGTAAGCTTTCAGTATTTTCAGGGCTTAACCAGTTAGAAGATATTACGCTTGATGCCCAGCATGCCACCCTACTAGGGTACACCAGTAACGAAATAGAGCACTACTTTGCGCAACGGCTCACCGCCTGGGCCAACGAGAAAGCATGGCCCTACAAGCAATTGCTTGGTAAGTTGGCCCAATGGTACAATGGTTATTCCTGGGGCAACACCACACCTGTATACAACCCGTGGTCAGTCATGAATGCCCTGAAAAAGAAAACCATCCATGCATTCTGGTACGCTACAGGCACTCCAAAGTTTTTGATAGATGCACTGAAACAACACAACCTGCCATTACTTAGCTTAGAGGGCTTCTGGACTACCCAGGACTTGCAAGACAGTGCCAGCCTTGAAAATATGAACCCCCGGTCACTATTATGGCAAACAGGTTACCTGTCAGTCAAAGCTACCAGAGGCGAAGACGATGAAACCGAATACCAACTGGGCTTCCCTAACCGAGAAGTGCGCAAGTCATTGCTTGTAAGCTATTTGGCCGATGGCTGGCCCCATGACTCCGTTGAGCCTCGCTCATTGGCTGGCCGGTTAAAGCAAGCCCTTGAACACAACAACCTGCCTGACTTCTTTGCGGTAATTGACTTAATGCTTGCCGCTTTGCCATATCACCAACACACACAACAAAAAGAAGCATTCTACCATACCGTCATCCATATGGCCTTAATGCTTGCTGGCTTAGAAGTTAGTTCAGAAGTGGCCATGGCCACTGGCAGGGCCGATGCTGTAGCCATGCCAATAGGTACATTTATCTGTTTGAATTCAAGCTTTCAGATGCTACCGAAGCTTTGCAACAAATCACCACTAAAAACTATGCTGCCCCCTACTTACAGCAGCAACAAACAATAGTAGCTGTTGGTGTGGCATTTGATACCTCTAAAAGAACATTAAAAAACTGGCTTACCAAAACCATCAATTAACTCTATTTACTTTGTCTAGCTGAAATTGCAATGAAACCCCTTATCGCTGCCAATCAGTTCATTGTCAACTATATTTGACTATAACTTGAAAAACAACATAGCCTCACTAACCATTAAGCCTTAGCAAAACCCCAACGTAACGTTCGTTACATCCAGGTATAACACTCGTTACAATGAGACGCAACGTTCGTTACCAGCAGGTGTAACGCTCGTTACATCTCAGCGTTACACTCGTTACATCTCAACGTTACGCCCGTAACATTTAGTCGTCACACTCGTAACGACCCAACGTCACGAACGTAACATCTAGTCGTCACGCTCGTGACAAGAAGATGTTACTAACTACAACATCAAATAAAGCGGCGTACCAAAGCTGTTACCTGCCTGTAGCTTTATACTTTTCAGCCCTAACATTGCACTAATCTAGTATACGGTCTGTACACCAGTAATGTCACGGTCTGTCACCTTACTGGTGTATGGCCTATCACCCAGTAGGGCAACGATCAATCACCCTACTTGTGATTGACCGTTGCCCTACTGTACCTACGCCGTTGGTATTACTGTACCATTATCGTTGTGACTACTGTACCTACGCCATTGGTACAGTGGGGTGAACGGCGTTGGTATTACTGTACCAATGGCAATGAGACGGAATAGTGCTACTAAAAGCAGGCAGAGTACAAGCAGTAGGCCAACGACTCATAGCTCGCTCCATTCATAACTACCTTTAATATTAAAATTAAAATATCGGCCATGTGAGGGTGCATTCATTAGCCCCTCATACTCATCTTCAGATACGTTATAATACTCATAAAGACCACCGTGCCCAAACCTGATTCGTAAGGTTTGTGACTTTTTATCGTAACCGACTGCCGCAAGGTTACTCGAATCTACAGGCATCATTTTCATATTAAGTAATACGCTTTTATTTAAGTAAATTTTACATTTTATAACTACTCATCAAAATACTCTCCAATAACTTTGTAGACCTTGTCCTTCCAGCTTGGGCTAATGTCATCCCATGCTTTCCACCTTTCAGCAAATTGATATGCTTTAAATGGCTTGTTTGCTGTTGGGGGTGGGTAACCTAGCTCATCTTCAATGCATTGCTCCATCATTACCCTGTTGGTTTCTGAGCCAAACGCCTCTAAAATTGGTTGGTTAAATTGTTGAGCATTGGGAGTATTACCGTCTTTATCATGAATAACAAACGGATCTATCCCCATTGACTTGAGGTATTTCACAAATGAAATAATGATCGCTTTACCACGGGCCTTTACAATTTGAATATCAGCAATGGCCTTTTTACTCGCTGGTAACAGATCTATGGTTTTTCTAAGTATTATCTCATCTGTATCACCTTCTACAACTATCACCTTTTTGGCGAAAAACACCCTTGCTACTTGATCATCAATTCGTTGCAACATTTTAATATAGCTTTGATCATCAGCTTGCAACGTCATAAACTTCTGGCCCATACTAAAGGCGTTATTCGTAGTGAACCTACCAGTTATAGCTAACTTATTTAAAACTTGCTTGGGTTTTCTGCTCAAATCAATCATATGAGGTGAATGTGTACTGCAAATGATTTGAGTAGTATTGCTGGCTAATCCATACAGCGTATTACGCATTTGATTAGATGCATTAGGATGGAGATAAATTTCTGGTTCTTCAAAGCCAATAATCATTGTCCGTTGAGAATCGTTTTTACGCTTCTTTTGAAGCCAGCTTTCTCTGTATTTTAACAATGCAAATACTACTGACCTTACCATACCAGTTCCCTGATTGGCAACCGAAGTTCTTACATTACTCGATAACTCAACATTGAAGAGGGGCTTTAGGGCAGAATCAGGGTCAGATAAGTCAGCTTCAGCAAAAATCTTTGACATCGGGAAAACACTGTCTAACACCGTGTTCAGATCATTCATTAATTTGCCGTATTCACTTGCTTCGTCAGAAGCATCCATCTCTTGGCTCAGCTTATGAAGAAATTGAGCTGCCATTTTGTAATTTTCACTTTGCTCCCTAATTTCTCTGAAAAGTTCATTAAGTATTTTATGCAAAGCTCCGCTCTTATGATCGATTTCATTATCAGAAAGCTGTGCTGGGATTAAAAGAAACTGAGGTAGTTGAGATATAACATTTCCAATAATACCCCCTGGGTTATTATCCCAAACCTCCTCAGAGCGATCAACACTCCATAACTCTTCAATTTGTCGGAATTTTTCTTTTTTTACCTTTGTAGTGAGTTTTTTATCCCAAGTATCCTCTTCAAAAGATAACCGCACTACCTCTTCTGATAACCCCTTAGAAACAAGCTCGTTCGGGGTATTGCAATTTTCGAATTCGGGCTTCAGCGTTCGTTTATAAGTTAACAATTCAAATTTAGCCTTATCACTTAGAGTATAAGTTTTCCGAAAAACTACTTTAAACCCAGATTCATCTTGGAACTGATTGGTATTGTCATACTTAAGCAATCTGTGATCATTGAACCCCCTGAACTCTTTTATTTCTGGTGAAACATTATAGAATTCAGCTTTAATTCTCACTTCATCAGATACTCTTTTGTTTCTCTGCTCATCATGATCAAATAACATACAGAAGTCATTCTCTTCTATCTTATCTGAGCCAGATAAGAGCAAATCAATAGCTTTTAGGACAGAACTTTTACCAACGTTATTTTCACCTATTAGAAACGTTGCTTCACCAAATGAGATTTTTACATCTTTTAACCTGCGATAACCTTCTATTTCAATACTGTGTAGTCTCATATCAAGTAAAATTTGAGTTATAACTTAGTCAACCTTGTGCAAGGTCAACACACACCTTCTACCACCTACTGGCCGCCATTAAAAAATGGCGGCCAGAATGGTTAAGAAAATCATGAATGCAAAGAATGC
>CAZXTW010000052.1:0-16017 GCA_964643525.1 uncultured Roseivirgaceae bacterium | reverse complement strand
ATCGAGAGAGCCATGCGGATGTATGGAATGCGGTCCGGAAAATGTTGCAGAAAAGAAAGGGCCTCTGTTTCATAAAACTATTAGCAGCGCAGCTGACCTGCAGGGCATTACCGTACCCGATGCTGAAACTGAACTGGGCTATGTGTTAGAGGCAATTAAAATTGTAAAGCGAGATTTAGACGGACGCGTACCCCTGATAGGTTTTGCCGGTGCCCCATGGACTATTTTTGCCTATATGACAGAAGGCAGCGGCAGCAAAACCTTTTCAAAGGCCCGCCGCATGCTGTACCTGCAGCCTGAGTTGAGCCACCAGTTGCTGCAAATGATTACCGACACCACCATTGCCTACCTCAAGGCCCAGATTAAAGCTGGTGCCAACCTGATACAGATTTTTGACTCATGGGCAGGCATATTGCCCCCGGCCCAGTATGCCGCCTTTTCGCTGCCTTATATACAGCAAATTTGCAAAGCCATAACCGAGGCACCCATTACCGTGTTTGCCAAAGGGGCCTACTTTGCCATTAACGACCTGGCCGCTACCGAAAGCCAGGTGCTGGGCATAGACTGGAACATGGACGCAGCCAAGGTGCGCCAGCAGGTGGGGGCAGAAAAAGTGCTGCAAGGCAACCTTGACCCCTGTGCTTTGTACGGCGATTTTAAAGCAGTTGAAGCAGCCACCAAAACCATGGTTAACAGCTTTGGCCCTGGCAAACATATTGCCAACCTGGGGCATGGTGTATACCCCGACACTGACCCTGAAAAGGTGAAGTGCTTTATACAAACTGTAAAAGAATACAGCGCCACCCTCAGGTAAGTGGGCTTGCTGCTGCAAGGCGTTTAGCCAGCTGGGTTCAGGCTTAGCTGGCTTTCTTTTTGCGCTTCGGTTAGCAGCACGGCCTTATCAATAGGTACTACGCCAATATGCTCGCACACCAGCCCACCACCCAGGTTGGCTATGCAGCCAATGGTTTTTGGTGGCATGCCCAGGGCCAGCAGCAGCGAGGCTATGCTAATTACCGTATCGCCAGCGCCAGAAACATCAGCTATGCGGCGCACATGGGCCGGCACATGGTGCTGCTGCCCCTCGCCCTCAATATACACCCCATATTCTGAGAGGGTAACCATACCATACTTTAGCTGCAACACCTGGCGTAATTTGCCTACTGCGTGTTTTAGCTGCTCCTGGTTACCTGGTTCGGCAGCTACCTCTAAACCTTCACGCAGCTCTTTTAAGTTGGGTTTAAACAGTGTGGCCCCTTTATAAAACAAGAAGTTACGCTTTTTGGGGTCTACCACCGTAGGTATATTCAGCTCATTACAATAGGCAATGGTTTCAGTAATCACACTTTCGCTAAGGGTGCCCTTATCATAATCTTCAAACACCACTACATCTACCGTACTGGCCAGCTCACGTATTTGCTGGGTCAGGCTTTTGCGCTCCAGGTCGCTCAGTGGGCTTACCATCTCAGTATCTACCCGCAGCATTTGCTGCTGGCCAGCCAGCACCCGCTCTTTTACCGTAGTAATTCGGTGGTCAGACTTAATAATGCCATTGGCTGGCATACCGCAGTCTTTCAACAACTCAAGCACCCGGCCGCCCTCAGTGTCGTTGCCTATTACCGAGCACAACACTGGGGTGGCACCCAGGGCATGCAGGTTCAGGGCCACGTTGGCCGCTCCACCCAGGCGCTGCTCACGTTTGGTTACGTGCACCACAGGCACAGGGGCCTCTGGTGAGATGCGGTTTACCCGGCCATACACATAAGCATCAAGCATAATATCGCCCACAATCAGCACCTTTAAATCATTAAAGGCATCAAACACCTGGGCCAGCGAATCAAAACTTTTGGGCGTTAGGGGCTTATTCGGGGTGTTGGCCATTTATTGTAGTTTAGCTAATGAGGTCTTGATTCTGCTAATGGCCTCGCGCAGGTCTTCTTCAGAAGCCGCATACGAAAGCCGCACGCAGGCGGGGTCGCCAAATGCCTCACCCGTTACAAGTGATACGTGGGCGTCGTCAAGTAAAAACAGGCACAAGTCAGAGGCATTGTTTATAGTGGTGCCGTTGAATGCCTTACCAAAAAAGGCTGATACGTCTGGGAAGAAGTAAAAGGCCCCTTTGGGCATATTGCACTTCACGCCAGGTATTTGCTGTAGCAACTCATACACCAACCCACGGCGGCCCTCATACTCTTTGGCCATTTCATGGGTAGGGCCCAGGTCTGAGGTAATGGCAGTTAAGGCTGCCCGCTGGGCAATAGAGCTGTTGGCACTGGTTACCTGCCCCTGAAACTTGGCACAGCCCTTGGCCGCCCACAGGGGGGCACAAATATAACCTACGCGCCAGCCCGTCATGGCAAAGCCCTTGGCAAAGCCGTTAACGGTAATGGTACGCTCGGCCATGCCAGGCAATGAGGCCATGCTTACCTGCTTGCCTGTGTAGTTAATATGTTCGTAAATTTCATCTGCCACAACCAGCAGGCCTTCGTGCTGCTGCACCACTTCTGCAATGGCCTTCAACTCACCCTCGGTAAAAACAGCCCCTGTAGGGTTACAGGGCGATGAGTAAATAACCAGCCTGGTTTTATCTGTAATGGCCGCACTTAGCTGGGCTGCGGTGGCCTTAAAATCATTATCAATAGTGCCTTCAATGAATACGGCCTTGGCTTCGGCCAGCTCTACCAGGGCACTGTAAGTAACCCAGTAAGGGCTAAACACCACCACTTCATCGCCAGGGTTCAACAGGCTGTACATCACATTGGCCAGCGAGTGCTTGGCCCCGTTTGATACCACAATCTGATCGGCCGTGCAGTCAATGCCATTTTCAGCTTTAAGCTTGGCGGCAATAGCCTTGCGCAAGTCACCATAACCGGGCACTGGCGGGTAGGCAAAGTACTTACCCGTATCAATGGCCTGTTTGGCACCTTCACAAATATGTGCAGGGGTTTTAAAATCGGGCTCGCCAAGGCTCAGGCTAATCACGTCAATGCCGTTTTCAGCATATTCACGGGCTTTGGCGGCCATGGCCAGGGTGGCCGAGGGGGCCATAGAGCGGATGCGCTCAGATAGTTGATTCATGGTGGTATGGTTAAGCAGTGCCAAAATTATTCAGCACCACTGCATTGTACAAGCTTGATGGGTATAATGTTTAATGGCGGTTTGGGTTCGGCACCCGGCTGCCAGGCAGGGCAGCAGTCAAAACATAAAAAAACCTGCACGTGTGGCAGGCCTGCAAAGCATAAAAATACTGAAAACCGCCAAGAAGCCGCCCTGGGCTACTTACGGTAAGAGGGCAACTAAAAGTATGGGTTTAGAATATCTCTGCCGAGATGCCTGCATCTAAAATGCCCTGGCACATAGGCTTCAAATCAGTAACCATGCCTTTTTTAACCGAGCATTTGCCTTTGTAATGAATAATGTACGTGCATTGCTCAGCTTGCTCCTGGCTGTGTTTACAAATTCTGATTAGGGTGTTGATGACGTGCTCAAAGGTGTTAAAATCATCATTGTAAACAACCAAATCGCTTTCTGTGGTACTGTCATCAGCTACTAAAACTTCTTCTAAGACTTCTTCCTGAAATAAAGTGTCCATACTGCCTTTTAAATTATTTGGCAAAAGTACAAAAATTTGAACAATTTTAGCTTTTCACCATAAAAAACTTATGAGCGCGTTAGAGGTATTCTTAACTATTGCGGGTTACTTTTTAGTACTAATTATCATATCGTGGCTTACGGCAGGCAAGGCCGATTCAAAGGCTTTTTTTACGGCCAATAAGCAATCGCCATGGTATTTAGTAGCCTTCGGCATGATCGGCACCTCATTGTCGGGCGTCACCTTCATCTCCATACCAGGTGAGGTGGGTGCCAAACAGTTTGCCTACTTTCAAATTGTGCTGGGCTATATGGTGGGCTACTTTATTATTGCCACAGTGCTAATGCCCCTGTATTACCGGCTCAACCTGGTATCAATTTACCAATACCTGGCCCAGCGCTTTGGGCAGGTGGCCTATAAAACCGGGGCTGCCTACTTCTTATTATCACGTGTTATTGGGGCTTCCTTTAGGCTATATCTGGTGGCAGGCGTGCTGCAACAGGCCTTTTTTAACCAGTTTAACATACCCTTTGGGGTTACCGTGCTCATTACCATCGTACTTATCTGGCTCTACACCTTCAGGGGGGGCATGAAAACCATTGTTTATACTGATACCCTGCAAACCCTGTTTATGCTGCTTGCCGTGGTGGTTACTGTTATTGCCATAGGCAACAGCCTGGGCCTGCCCCTGAGCGGCCTTGTGGGTGCCGTGCAAGACAGCAATTATGCTCAGGTATTTTTCTGGGATGGCAGCGGGCAAAACTTTTTTAAACAGTTTTTTGCCGGGGCAGGCATTGCCCTGGTTATGACCGGCCTTGACCAGGATATGATGCAGAAAAACCTGACCTGCCGCAACCTGAAAGAAGCACAGAAAAACGTATTTTGGTTTAGCACCACTTTAATTGTAGTCAACCTGTTGTTTTTAGGCCTGGGGGCATTGCTGTATATGTATGCCACCCAAAATGGCATTGCCATACCCGAGCGCACCGACCAACTGTACCCCCTGCTGGCCATTGAGCATTTTCCGAAAATAGTGGGCATTTTCTTTCTAATAGGCATTGTGGCTGCGGCCTACTCAAGTGCCGACTCGGCCCTGACCGCCCTCACTACATCATTTTGTGTTGATATACTAGGGCCAGGCACCAACGGCCAGGCGCAAAGTACTACCACACGCAAAGTAGTGCACCTGTCTTTTTCATTGCTCTTATTTTTTGTTATTCTGGCATTTAATGCGGTAAGCGACGATAGCGTGATTAGCAGCCTGTTCACGATAGCCGGTTACACTTATGGCCCCCTGTTGGGGTTGTATGCCTTTGGGCTGTTTACCAACCGGGTAGTGGCCGATCGGTTCGTGTGGGCCATATGCCTGGCCTCGCCCCTGCTGTCTTATTTCTTAAACAGCTACTCTGAGGTGCTGCTGTTTGGCTACAAGTTTGGCTTTGAACTGCTCATTATTAATGGGGTGTTTACCTTTTTAGGGCTGCTGTTAATCAGCCACAAAGCTACTGAGGCAGAAGCACAGCGGGTTAGCGCCCAGCTAAAAGCGTAAGGTAAAGTCAATGCTCAGGTAACGGTGGTCAAGCTCTTGCACGGTTACCTCTTTGGTAAGCTTGTTTACCGTCACAGCCAAATCGGCCGTTTGGCCACCAAAGGCAATGCCAAAGCGGTGGTGCAGCACCCATGGCTCAGCCGCCTCAGTATGAGGGCTGTTGCCACCTATAAAGTTGCCCTCAATCAAAGTATTGTGCAGTACCCGCTCAATAGTAAAGCTGGCCAGAAAGTAAAACTCAAGTATTTGATCTTTACCCGGCACAATGAGTGATTTATGGATGCCACTACCCAGCTTACCCCTTGAAAAAATACTTTTGTTCAGGGGCAGTACCTTACCAATGCGTCCCACCACGCCCTGCCTTACATTATTAAGTATGGTACCCAACTGCACGGCACTTTCAGTAGTAATATCAAAAAAGCCCAGGCTTACAATTTGCTTGCTGTAGGCCACCCGCAGGTTAATGGCCGGGGTGTTGCCTATTTGGTAACGCCAGCCCTCTGGCTGGTCAAAGCCCAGCACATTGTGCCACCACGATTGTATTTCGCTGCCCAGGGCCATGGGGCCCACCACGCCGGCATCTAAAGTAAGGCTTACCATTTTGTTGTTGGCATAATAAATATCATTGCCAAACTGCACAAACAACCAGGCGGCATAGGGCCTGTCAAACCGCTCAACATCAGTACGGGTAATGCTACGCGGCGTATAAAAGTGGTGCCCAAACTTCAATGAATTAATGGTTTTAATATGGCCATTGGCCGGCTGCTCAATAAATCTGAACAGCTTTTTACCGGTTGGCACCAGCCTGCGCCGCTCAAAGTGCAGGCCACTGGTATAGTACCTGTCTTTTGAGGGTATTACAAATGCATCGTTGTCAATATTTAAGGTAATCTCAAGGGTATAAGCCTGTGGGTCGTTGGCAGCAAGGCTGCTGTCGGCTGTTGCCTGCCCTGACCTTAATGTCTGGGCCTGTGAGCTTACAACAGAAAAAATAGCCCACAATAAGGGCAGCAGGTACTTGTTTGTCATGGCAGCAAAAGTACAAACTTTCGGGCATGTAGCAGGTTGTATTATCAGTGAATAAGAAAGCGGCCACCAGCATACCTGATAGCCTAAAAAAACTAAACAATCAGGGTTAGGCCGTGTTAAACTTGTATGAGGATTGATACGCGCCCAGGTGGCGGGCTTATGCCCGGCAACAGGCTGCTAAACACAATACCATTTTGAAATGAAAAAACAATCATTAATTCTAATTGTGCTGCTGGCCCTTTTAAGCATACCGGCAGCTGTTGCGCAGGTAGATTATACCAACGCCCGTAAAATAGGCCCAGACGAACTGCGTTACGACTTTTACGTGTTTCGCAGTGCCCTGGAAACCAACCACCCCGGTATTTACTGGTACACCCCCAAAGAAGAGCTGGATGCCCAGTTTGATGCGGTGGCCGCGCAGTTAGATGCGCCTATGACCGACCTGGAGTATTACCGTTTAATTAACCCCATTGTGGCCCAGTTGCGCTGCGGCCATACTTTTGCCAAGGTGCCTGCCCCCTACAACCAACTGTTTGAGCAGTCGGCCAGTTATATGCCATTCAGGGTGCAGATAATTGACAACAAGCTGTGGGTATACCAGAATTACAGCAGCCAGCAGCTAACCGAGGGCAGCGAAATTGTTGCTATTAACGGCAATAAAGCAGCTGACTTTGTGCCCATACTGCTTAACAATCGCTTTAATGATGGGTATGGCCAGGGCCGGCGCATACGTGATATAGAGTTTAGCTTTTCAAAATACTACAATGTACTAATCGAAAATACTGGCAGCTTTAAAGTAGAAGTAATTAAGCCCGGCCAGCAAAACAGCACCACCTATGAACTGAACGGGGTTACTGCCAAAGCCCGTGAGCAGGTACGTGCCGAGCGGTACTTTATACCCAC
This sequence comes from uncultured Roseivirgaceae bacterium, assembly GCA_964643525.1. Taxonomy (GTDB): domain Bacteria; phylum Bacteroidota; class Bacteroidia; order Cytophagales; family Cyclobacteriaceae; genus CAZXTW01. The sequence goes on along the minus strand of CAZXTW010000052.1, from coordinate 8,944 downwards.
CAACGAAAATGCCCGCACCCCCATAGGCCTAAGTTTTACAGACGATAAAACCGCTGTGCTAACCATCAGCACCTTTACCAAAGACCCCTACAAACGCAGTGGCATAAAGTATGATAAGTTTCTTGACAATGCGTTTGATCAATTACAGGCCAAGGGCATAGAGCATTTGGTGATTGACCTGCGCAGCAATTTTGGGGGCGAAGATAAATATGCCCAACTGTTATATAGTTACATTGCTGAGGCACCGTTTAAGTACTACGAGCGCATGCAGTTCAGTACCAAAAAGTTTAAGCAATTACACTACTCATACAGCAGCAAGATTGTAAAGAAGCTGACGTTCCTTTTCAAGAAGTCAAAAGCAGAGCCCGGTACTTACGAGTGGCGCAGCTACAAGCCATTGAAAGAAATGAAGCCGCAGAAAAACAGCTTTAATGGCGAAGTATACGTACTTACAGATGGCGAAACCTTTTCGGCCGCTGCCGATTTCAGTACCATTGCCAAGTATAAAAACAGAGCCACTTTTATTGGTGAAGAAACTGCCGGCACCACCAACGGCAACAGCAGTGGGTTTATTATGTATACCCGCTCACCCAATACAGGTGTGTTTTTTGGTTACCCAGTGATTAAGTACACCACCGCAGTTGAAGGCCTTACTTTTGGCCGTGGGGTAATGCCAGACTACCCACTACACCCTACCATTGACGATATGAACCAGCAACGTGATGTTGAGCTGGCCCTGGCTATGGAGCTAATCAAAAAGGCCGCTATTGAAAAGAACAGACTGGTACAGAAAAATAAAAAGCCCTAAAGGGCCCAACCACCATATGGATAGTAGTAGAGGCGCCCTGAAGCAGGGGCGTCTCTTTTTTGTTTAAGAACTACCCGGTTTAGCTTATTTTTAGGCATTACAACCTATGTGGCCTATGTCTTTTAAAGATCATTTTTCTAACCATGCTGATTTGTATGCCAAATACCGCCCTACCTACCCAAGTACCCTGTACCAGCAGCTGGCCCAACTCACAGAAGGGCACGCTTTGGCTTGGGACTGCGGCACGGGCAACGGGCAGGCCGCCGTTGCCCTGGCCAACCATTATGCCCAGGTGCACGCCACCGATGCCAGCCAGCAACAAATTGAAAAGGCCACCCCACACCCAAAAGTGGCGTATGCTGTGGCCCCTGCCGAACAATGCCCTCTACCCAACCATAGTGTTGATTTGGTTAGCGTAGCCCAGGCCATACACTGGTTTAACTTTGAGGGGTTTTATGCTGAGGTGCGCCGTGTGTGCAAGCCGGGTGCCCTGGTAGCCGCATGGACTTACACCGTGTTTCAGGTTACTGACGCCGTAGATGCGGTAGTGAAGCATTTTTATGAAAACATAACCGGCCCCTACTGGCCACCCGAGCGCAGGTATATTGACGCGGCCTATGCCACCATTCCGTTTCCGTTTGAGGTAGTGCCCTTCCCTGCCCTTACCCTTGAAACCCACTGGACCCTGCACGACGTGGTGAATTACCTCAGTACCTGGTCGGCCGTGCAGCGGTATAAAAACGCCAAAGGCAGCAATCCGCTGCCTTTGATAGAACATGAATTAACCCAGGCCTGGGGCAACCCCAGCCAGCGCAGGCTGGTGCAATGGCCCCTGCATATGCTGTGTGGCAGGGTAACTTAACAGAGCCTCTAAAACAAATCTTCGGCCATGGCCTCTATGCGGTCATACACCAGGTTTAGCTCATCTGCTGTAATTACATACGGTGGCAATACATAAATTACATTGCCCAGGGGGCGCAACAGCATGCCGTGGTCAATAAAATACTGGTATATTTTATTGCGGTCTTTATTAAAGTAAGAGGTGGGCTGGTTATTCACAATTTCCATGGCCAGTATGGTGCCTGTCTGGCGTACCTCCTTAAACTTAGGGTTTTGCTTAAACCGCTGCACAGCCGCCTGGTGGCACTGCACAATATGGTTAATGCGCTCGGTACAGGCGGGCTGGGTCAGTATTTCAAAGCTGGCATTGGCCGCTGCGCAGGCAATGGGGTTGGCCGTGTATGAGTGGCCATGAAAAAAGGTCTTTAGCCAATTATCAGTCTTAAACGGCTCGGCCACCTGGGTGGTACAGGTGGTAAGGCCCATAGGCAGGGTACCGCCGGTAAGGCCTTTTGACAGGCAGTATATGTCTGGCTTGTGGGTGGTATGGTCAGTAGCAAAGTACTTACCCGTGCGCCCAAAGCCCGTCATTACCTCATCGGCAATAACCAATACGCCGTGCTGCTGGCACAGGGCCATCATGGCATCAAGTGTTTGGGCTGTGTACATACGCATGCCTGCCGAGCCCTGTACCAAAGGCTCTACAATCATGGCAGCCACATCGCCTTTGGCCAGCTCATCAGCCAGGCATTGCAGGGTATGGTCTGCGTGGTCATAACCAGGAAAAGGCAGCTCTGCCACATCAAACAAAAACGGTGCAAAAGGCTCGTTAAAAGCATTTTTACCGCCTAATGACATGGCCCCGAAGGTATCGCCATGGTAGGCCCCTTCAAGTGCCAGTATGCGCGTTTTGGGCTGGCCCAGGTTGTGCCAGTACTGAAAGGCCATTTTAATGCCTACCTCAACAGAAGTAGAGCCGTCGTCACTAAAAAACACCTTTTCCTGCTCAGCAGGCAATAGCGATAGTACATTTTCGGCCAGCTTTACGGCGGGCTCATGTGTAAAGCCTGCAAATATCACATGGGCCATTTCACGTGCCTGCCTGCCTACCGCTTCGGCAATATGCGGGTTAGAGTGGCCGTGTATGTTTACCCACCATGACGACACCGCATCAATAATCTTCCGGCCATCGGCCGTATGCAGGTATACCCCTTCAGCTTTAGTTACAGCCTGGTAAGGCACAGCCCCCTTTAACGGGGTAAACGGGTGCCATACCACCTGGGCATCGCGGTCAATCAGTTGGTCAATCGTTCCAGTTGTCTTTGAGAATGTTTGCATAATGCGTTACTACAGTTGGGTTAACATGGGGTAGCTGGGGCACGCGCAGCAGGCATGGGTAGCCAGCGTGGTGCAGTATAATGCTTTCGCTTGCCTCGTTGGGCGGCCCGTTAAAAATAATGCCCTTAACGGGCAGGTGATGTGCCTTTAAGTAATGTACTGACAGCAGGGTGTGGTTAATATTGCCCAGGTACAGGTTTGATACCAGTATTACCTCATCAGCGCAACGTGCCGCCACATCAATTACAAAATCAGTATCATTTAATGGCACCAGAATGCCACCGGCCCCTTCCATAATTAAACGGTTGCTGGTGGCTGGCGGCTGTATGGCATCAAGCGATACTTGCACCCCGTCAATAGCCGCTGCCGCATGGGGCGAGGCTGGGGTTTTCAGGCGGTAGGCTTCCGGGTGGTACTGTGTGGCAGGGTTGCTTACCAGGCCACGCACAGTATCAGTATCGGCCGGCGGGCCCGACTGTATGGGCTTCCAATAGTCAGCGCCAAGGGCTTCACATAATATGGCACTAATCAATGTTTTGCCGCTGTCAGTACCTATAGCGGTTATAAAGTATTTTTTCATAGCAGGTGGGCAAAAGTATGAACCAGCGCGTCAATTTCCTCATTTGTGTTAAAAACGTGCAGGCATATGCGCAGGCGCTCAGTGCCTGCCTTTACGGTAGGGGCCAATATAGGCAATACCCCAAAGCCCTGCTGCTGTAGTGCATTGGCTATCTGCTTTGCTTTCGCATTGCCAGGGGCAGGTAAGGCATAAATGGGCGACTGCCTGGGCTGGGCACTGATGCCGGCTGCCTGCAACGCACTGTAAAAATGGGCTACCCGCTGCTGTAGGGTAGTAATCAGTTCAGGGTGCTGCTGTAAGTAAGTAAAAGCAACTTGTATGCCCAGCAGGCTATGCTGTGGCATGGCAGTAGTATAAATAAAGGTACGGCAAAAGTTTACCAGATAATCTTTAATAGTTTCGTTGGCGGCAATGCATGCCCCATGGGTGCCCATGGCCTTGCCAAAGGTATGCACACGGGCCAGTACTTTGTGTTGCAACCCCAACTGGCAGGCCAGCCCACTACCGTCTACCCCCACGTTACCTGTACTGTGCGCCTCGTCAAGCAGTACGTAGGCCCCAAAGCTTTCACAAAGGGCCACCAGTTCGGCCAGGGGGCACAGGTCGCCATCCATTGAGTAAACTGACTCTACTGCCACAAACACAGCGCCCAGGCCCTGGCTGTGCTTTTGCAGCAGGGTTTCAAGGTGGTTCAGGTTATTGTGCCTAAAGCTGTAATACCTGGCATGCCCCAGCCGCACCCCTTCTTTAATACAGGCATGGGCCAGCTCATCATAAAGTACCACATCGCCTCGTTGTGGCAGGGTGGCCAAAAGCCCCAGGTTGGCTGTATAGCCAGAATTAAAAAGCAATACAGCCTGTGCATTGAAAAAGCCAACCAGCAGTTGCTCGGTTTCAGCTGCCAAGAGCGTATTGCCAGAGAGCAGGCGTGACCCTGTGGCCCCATTAGCAACAGGCTGTTGTTTTTCCATTTTTTGTACCAACTGGCGCACCGCTGTATTGCAGGCCAGCCCCAGATAATCATTTGAATAAAAATCGTGCGGGTAGCTGCCCTGGGGCAACTGCCGCAGGTTGCCAGCGGCCTTCCTTTGTGCCAGCTGCTGGTGCAGGCGCTGGTGCAGGGTAGGGTTCATTCGGCTGTAAGATGTTCGGCAGGATCCCAGAAAAGGGTACTAAACGCTTGCACCTTATCATTTTTTACGGCCACCCCTTCGGCCTGCAGCAATTCTTCCATACGGGTAGGTGTACCAAAGTGGTGCTTACCCGTAAGCATACCCACCCTGTTTACTACCCTGTGGGCAGGTACCCCTGGCTGCTGGTGGGCATTATTCATGGCCCAGCCCACCATGCGGGCGCTGCTTTTCATACCAAGGTAGGCCGCTATGGCACCATAACTGGTTACCCTGCCTTCGGGTATGTGCCGTACCACCTCGTAAACATCTTCAAAAAACGAATGCTTTTGCGAATCCATAAGTCAAATATACGCCGCTTAACTTTTTGCCAAAGATACCGGCCCCTATAATATTAGTACTTAAGTTACCCTTGGCAGCATTCAACAAAAGGCCCTACACGTGGCTGAGCTTGAAAAGTTTTGTTACCGTAATAAAAAAATACTTTTTGTAGAATAATACAGGTTTTAGTCAAATTTTAACATGGCCAATATTACATGTTGGTACTGCTAAATAGCCCTTATGGCTCTTAGCGTCAATTCAAGGCAGATAATTAACTTTGTAGCAACATTGAATACCAACATACTGTTTGCCCATGATTTGGCGCAAAAATTGCCTCTAGCGTTTTTAGCTTTGTAGTTAATAATGAATAGGTTAGATATATATACCGGTTTTTACAACTCGCCAATAGGTTGCATTGAAATCAATGGCACTGCCAATGGCCTTTGTGGCATTAGGTTTATAAATGCCTCATGCCCTGACAGGCCTATACCTCAGTTACTTACACCGGCCTGCCAACAAATTGACGAGTATTTTAACAATAAACGCGTAGAGTTTAATTTACCAATTGATTTCAATGGCACTGATTTTCAGGTAAAAGTATGGCAGGCAGTGGGGCAAATTACCGCAGGTAGCACCAGTAACGCACATGAAATTGCCAGTTTGTTGAACATGCCCAATGCGGCCCTGGCTGTGCATGCAGCCATAATACAAAACCCGTTGGCCCTGATAGTGCCTTGCCACAGGGTGCAAAGCCATATTGCAGAAGAGCCAACTCAGCCCAATTGTTGTGTTGGGGGGGCCAAACGGCACCAGTATTTACAACACCTTGAAGCCAGCTATTTAAGCCATGGCCTTGAGCCTACACTCGCTTCATAAGCTGCCTGGCATTGCCAGCCACCTCATATCAATACGGCTTCGGCTTATCCTGGTATGGGTGTACCCTCACTTTTAGCTTTTTGTAAGTACAGGTCAAGCAGCTGCGCAGTAACAGGCCCTTTGCCCTGCTGGCCAATAGTGCGGCCGTCAATTTCAACAACTGGGGTTAGCTCGCCCATGCTGCCTGTTACAAACACTTCATCGGCCGTGTACATCTCTAATATTGTCAGGCGCTTTTCTTGCACCGGTATTTGGTGTTGCTGGCAAAGGTCAATTACGGTGGCGCGTGTAATGCCATGAAGGCACGAATCTGCAAAGGGCGTAAATACCCGTCCCTTCTTTACCAGAAATATATTCGTGGCGTTGGTTTCAGACAAAAAGCCGTCTACATCAAGCATTACAGCATCATCAACCCCGGCAGCATTGGCTTCAATCTTAGCCAGTATATTATTAATCAGATTATTGTGGTGAATCTTTGAATCTACACATTGGGGTGGGTTGCGCCTAATCGCTGCGGTAATTAACCGTATGCCTGCCTGGCTGTAAACCGGCTTCTTCCACTCGGCCAGCACAATAAGGGTACACCCATACTGGTTCCATTTGGGGCTCATACCAGAGGTAACTTTTCTGCCTCTGGTCAGGGTAAGCCGTATATGGGCCTCATCATACATGCCGTTGGCCTGTAGCGTTTTAAAAATGGCGTCCTTAATCGTGTCACGGCTGGGCACACCCTCAAAAGCCATGGCGTGGGCACTATCAGCCATTCGGTCAAGGTGGGCATCTAGCTTAAATACGCGTCCATTGTATACCCTTACGCCTTCCCATACGGCATCGCCGCCTTGCACGGCACTGTCAAATACTGAAATCTTGGCGTCGTCACGGTGGTACAGGGTACCGTCAATACACACTTGAATGTCTTTATTGCGGGGGTCGGGCAGTTGTGCTTCTGGCATAGTGGTTAGGCTTGTATAGCTTCTTTATATAATTGATCATAATACTCCTGGCAGGTTTCCAGCAGGGGCAGCAGGTCTTCACGCACGGGCACGTGCTTGCGTTTGTAGGTGGCAAACCCGGTGCTTTGGTGCACGCTGTTGTACCAATACTTGGCCCAAACACCATCTTCAGGGCGGGGCCCTGCCTCCCAGGCCAGCATCTCTTCATGAAAGGGTATACCCAGTTGCTCACATACCTTGCCCAACACCTTTTTTGGGTCAAGCAAAATATCCTTACTATCAACCACCACAGGGTTTTTACCCTGCTGCTGCAAAAAGCTGTACAGCTCCCATTGTTCTTTCAGGGCGGTTTCCTGCAAGGTGGGCTTAGGCAACTGCTGCACCAGCGAGGTTAGCATCTGGTCGGGCTCGCGTATTAAAAACAGGTTGCGGGTTTGCAGCAAAAAATCAATGTTCAGGCTTACTAAATGCTTGGCAATATGCTTAAAAAACACCACTGGTTTAGGCTGCGGCCCCAGTATTACCTGCTCAACCACCCTATCGCCATAATTATCCATGGTTTCAAGCACCTCATCCTTACCGGGGTGGTCTACCCGGGTTACTGCCAGGTAATGGGCATAAAGGGGTTCATCTACCACCACGGTATCGGGCCGCTGTGCAAAAGAATACATCAAAGCTGTAGAAATATTTCTTGGCCCTGCCAGTAGGTTAATGCGCGTTGTTTGGGTCATGGCCCTAAGTTAAGGAGGCCAGGCGTAGAATGCGAAAAAAAATTTACCCGCCAGGTGTACCTTTTTGAAGGGCCGGTATTATGAGGGGTGTAAGCAAACCAAGAAGCAGTAAAGACTAAACCAATAAATAGTGTTATGGCAGGAAATAAAGAAAGCACCCGGCAACGAATGATTGGCATGATGTACCTGGTACTGACCGCCATGCTGGCCCTACAGGTATCAAACACTGTGCTTGATAAGTTTGAGCTCATTGACCAAAACCTTGACCACACCGCAGAAGCTTCACGCAATGACAATGCCCGCATACTTGACAAAATAAAGACGGCCGTGAGCAAGCGGGGTAACAAGGCAGAAGACCAGCGCTATGCCAACCTGGCGCTGCAGGTAAAGGCAGAAACAGATGTAGTACTGGCCGAAATTGAGAGCTTTCGTGAAACCATGATTGAAGAGTCTGGCGGGCTGAATGAAGATGGCAGCTACGTAGCCCCTAATGCTGACGCCGAAGTTATGAACATTGCCCTGGGCCCCGGCGGCAGCAAAAGCGGCAAGGCCTACCAACTGAAAGAAATACTGAATGCCTATACTGACAAGCTGGCTACTTATGATACCAACCTGTACATTGCCCCGCTGGCATTAGATGCAGCAGATATTGCCCGCTATGCCCAGTCAGAAGAGCACGCCAAAAAAGATTTTGCCCGGTTAAACTTCATGAATACCCCATTGGTGGCGGCCCTGGCCGTGCTGAATGAAATTAAGATTGACGTAATCAGGGCCGAAACCAAAACGTTAGAGCGCCTGGCCAGCCATGTAGGCGCGCGTGAAATACCGTTTGACCAGGTAGTGCCCGTAGTAAGCCCTGAAACCAAAGTGGTGCCCCTGGGTGCCCCATACAAAGCCAGGGTAATGGTGGCGGCCTACAGCAGCGTAGCCAAGCCAGAAATTAATATTGCCGGCAATACGGTAGCAGTAAACGAGCAGGGCATTGGCAACCTTGAGTTTACAGCCAATGCCAGCAATTTTGACGACCGAGGCCTGGCCCGCAGGGTATGGCAAGGCACCATTAAGCTAAAAACACCCAGGGGTGATACCACCTTTCAGGTAGAAGAAGAGTATTTTGTAGCCCGGCCCAACCCCCAGTTTATTTCTGGTGCAGTACAATCATTGTACCTCAACTGCGGCAATGACATTAACGTAATTGTGCCCGAGCTGGGCGCCAGTTACAACCCTGAGTTTACCGTAACAGGCGGCGAGCTGATTACCCGCGGCCAGAAGGGGCAAATTACCATTGTACCACGCGCCACCGCTGTAGATGTAAAGATTAACAACAACGGCTACAGCATTGGTGGCCGTAAGTTCAGGGTGCGCCG
>CAZXTW010000051.1:0-16086 GCA_964643525.1 uncultured Roseivirgaceae bacterium | reverse complement strand
TGGTACTGCCTTCACCGGTGGGAGAGTAGGTCGTCGCCAACCCCTTACTAACATATAAAGCCCTCTATTGAGGGCTTTTTTTTTGACTTTAGTTTATTCTTTTTGTGGCTTTTGTTTACCACCTGCAAATCCAAGGTATTTAAAAGCATCTACCAATGTAATGGTACCAGCTACGCCAACAGCACCACCTGTATACAATAGAACCTCACCAAGGTCATTATTACTACCACCCAACATCAAACCCCCGGCAATGGTAATACTATAACCCAGGGTAGAAACCAAAATACCTCTCTTAAGCTTTTTATCGGCCTTTGCCAGGTTTGATTGTATCAGTGTTACATCATCTTGCAACTGCAGCACAGCTTCTTTCAGGTCATCTGATGTAGGAGGCAACTGCTGCTGGCCCCACATCAGGTGAGGTAATGTCAATAAAAGCAGAAAGAAATATGTATGTTTCATATATGTAGTAGGGTTATAACTGATTATTGGTTTAACCATTCTTTAAGTGCTTGTGTTTTATCACGACTTACTGGTAGTGGGGTGTCGTGATGGTAATGCAACATAAGCTCAAGCCGGGTGGGTGTTTTCCGTACTACTTTGTGTATAGCATTAATATGTACTATGTATTTGCGGTTGATACGGAAAAACTGATGGGGATTAAGCAATGATTTTTCCAGCTCTTCCAGTTTATGATCAATAAGAAATTTAGTGCGGCTATTGTTCAGTACCAGGTATACATATTTGTCTTCCGCAAAAATGTAGCCTATATCATCGGCATTGCAATACTGTAATGTATTACCCGATTTAACTAAAAAACGGCTTTTATACTTCTTAGTAAGCCCGCTGATTAGCTGTTTCCATGGCGTTTCGGCATCCATTTTTTCACCTTGCCCGTACATGGCATTTATTTTATCAAGTTTGGTAAGTGCATGTTCAAGCTCTGACCGGTGTATTGGCTTCAATAAATAATCAATGCTGTGGTGCTTAAATGCCTCTATGCTGTACTGGTCATACGCAGTGGTGAATATAATTGGCTTGAAAACATTGACTTGATCAAATATGTCAAAACAGGGCCCATCAGAAAGATGAATATCTAAAAACATCAAATCAAACTGGGGCTCTTGCCGTAAATAGGCAACGGTATCTTCAATTGAGTCAAAGGCGTTCAATATCTCAAATTCAGGCTTAATAGTACCTATTAACTCAATGAGGCGCTCACGGGCCAATTGTTCATCTTCAACTACAATTACCTTCATAGGTTATTGATCCTGGATTTTAACTAAGGGTACGCTTACACTAAAAATTTCGTTATAATCTGATACTTCAAGCGGATGTGTAGAAATAAAACTGTAGCGGTTTTTGAGGTTGGCTAACCCCATTTTACTTGAACCCTCCATAAGCTTTTTCTTTTGCTTGTTGTTGCTAATAACTAACCTGTCAGGGCTTTTATGTAAGGCCATTGAAATACTCAACGGGTGTTTTTCTGAAACTATATTATGCTTAATGGCATTTTCAACAAGTAGTTGCAAAGTAACCGGTGCTAAAAAAAACCGTTGGCCGTTTAAGGGTATGTTGTTGTTGATTACCAGATTGTCTTGAAACCTGATCTTTAAAAGGTATATATAGGCTTCAATAAACTCCAGCTCTTCCTCAAGTGAAACCACTTTTTTGTCTTGATGTGCCAACAGATACCTGTAAACCATTGAAAGCTGCCTGATAAACTCTGCTGCAGCATCTTGGTTTTTGTATACCAATGTGGTGAGTACATTTAAGTTGTTGAACAGAAAATGAGGGTTTACCTGGCTTTTCAAGGCTGACAGCCTGGCCTCGGCATACTCTTTTTTGATCTTCTCATTTTCTGTTTTTGTTGATTCATACCGTTGAATGAAAAAATAAATAGCATTGATAGAGTTGAGGAACAGGTTTACACGAAAGGCAAAACCTGCTGATAGCTTTAGATTGAACAGCACATGACTGAATTCATACCCCAATGAAAGCAGGATTGCGCTAATAGGTATTACAATGCATACACATAATGCTATTACGCTGGCAATAAAAAGAGCAATGAGTGGGTGTGCAGGCAGCTTTGTAGGCTGCTCAACCAACCAACGGTGCAGTATGCGATTGCTCTCCCAAAGAATACTAATAATGGTTAATAATACAAAAAAGAGTGGCAGAGGGCTTATTTCGAAACTGAACAGGCGATCGCCCTCAGTAAAAAATATATTAAGGATAGAATAAACCGATAGTAATAAGATATACAGGTACCGATTTCTAAGCTTATACATGTATGTAAAGTATTAGTATGGCTATCATAATTAGGTAGGGTTTAATAGAAAAACAGCAAGCCCAGGCAGTTTGTTGCCGGGCTTGCAGTAGAAAGCATACTTTTATTGTATCGGGAGTATTACTTCATTAATAATGTGAATAACACCGTTAGTGGCAAGTACATCAGTGCTATCAACGGTAGCATCAGTATTGCTGGTGTTTACATCTGTTAGGGTAACAGTGTTACCCAGGTTAATGGTAAAGGTGGTTGTACCTTCAAGGATGGGGTCTGCCTGTAGGCCATCAGTGAGGTCGCTACTAAAGGTGCGGCCCGACAATACATGGTACTGTAGTACACTGGTTAAGGTACCGATTTCAATTTCGTTTACATTGGCCACACCAAGGAAAGTATACAGATTTTGGAAGGCCTGATCAGTAGGAGCAAAAACGGTAAATATTGCGGCCTCGTCACTAAGCGCGCCTACTAATGTGGCTCTGGTTAAAGCAGCTGCCAACTCGTTAAAGCCAGCGGCTACCGCTACATCAACAATGTTATCGGTAGGGGGCTGTAAGGTTCTGTTAATGACATGCACTACACCATTACTAAACTGTAAATCAAAGCCAGTAATTTCAGTATTACCATTAATGAAAGCACCGCCAGCAGTTGGCAGGCTTACATAAAAATCATCTTCTGAAAGGGCACCTACTACCTGGCCGTTTGTTAATGTTGATGAGGCCACCTCTGTACCCAGTACATGGTAGAGTAATATCGGCGTTAATTGGGCAGCAGTAAAGTCATCTAGCGCAGCTACTGAAGGTATACCAATTTCAGCAAAGCCATCATTAGTAGGGGCAAACACAGTAAAAGTACCATCAGGGTTCAGCAGCGTATTTACTAAGTCAGCTTTTACCAACGCAGCTACCAGAATGCTGAAATCAGGGTTAAAATAGGCAGCCTCAACCACAGTGCCAACTATGGGTTGAATAGAGGGTGGTAACAATACAGCATCCACAACATGTACTACTCCATTGCTTGCAGCAATATCAGCCTGACTGGTTACAACATTGGTGTTGCTGTTGAGAACAATACCGTTATTGGTATTGACTTCAATATTTTCACCGCCAAAGGTAGCCTGGTTGCCAGTGGTCAGGTCGGTTGAAGTAAGTGTACTTGTTAGTACATGGTACTCTAAAATGTTGCGCAGCACATCTGCAGGTAATTCATTGATGCTGCTTTTGTTTAGGGCGGTAAGCAAATTGTCAAAAGCTGTGTTTGAAGGAGCAAATACTGTGAAGGTGCCTTCTCCACTTAGGGCACTCACCAGGTCAGGGTAGTTGCCTAGCGCAGATACCAACGTAGTCAAATCGTTGGTTGAAGATGCTAGCGATACAATATCGTCTGTGGGGGTGGTTGGTGTATCATCATCATTATTACAAGATGATACAAAAAAGCTCAATGCAATTAATGCTAACGCAATTGTACAGATGTTAAATAAGTTAACCTTTGTCGTGTTCATTGTCAGTGTGATTTGAATTCAATTGACTTAATGACATCAAAACACGTGGTGCTGATTTTCGTTGCTTCTACAATGACCAAGCGAAAGATTAAAGGAGTGAAGCGGTAATTTTAGGGTGTGGCACGTGATTGTTTTGTTTAATAATTTGAGGTGATTATTAATCAAAAAAATGACCACAAGTATTGTGGCCATTGTAAGGGTCGTTTAAATTTTGTACCAGTGGGCAGGGTTAGAGCTTGCCTATGATGACTTCACTGATACCATCTTCATGCAAATAGGTATTAGTAACCTCCATGATGCGTTCAGGAGTAATCTCATGAATTTTCTTCAAGTATCGATCAAAGTAATCATAGTCTAAACCAAACAGGTTAATAGACTTAAACTTATCTGCCAGGTTAAATGGGGTATCTATGCTGTTTAAAAAGGCACCAATCATGTAGCTCTTTACTGATTCTAACTCATCAGTGCCTACAGGCTCGCTACGTAGCCTCTTCAGCTCTTTGTAAATTTCGTCAACCGCAGGTTTAGTATACTGGCTTACTGCTTCTGTGCTGATTAAAAAGAAGCTGTCGTTATGTAGAGGGTATATATGCGAGTAGATACCGTAGGTATAACCTTTTTCTTCCCTGATGTTGGTCATTAACCGTGACCCAAAGTAACCGCCTAAAATTTCATTGGCTATCAAAAGGTCTATATAATCTTTGTGCTGCTTTTTAAGTGTGATTTTACCTAGCCTAATGGCCGATTGCAGCGCATCGTCTTTATGAACATACGTTTTTTGATCATCAGGAGTAACCGGATAAAAAGTAGACGGCTTTTTACGCTGTAATTGGTTCTGGCCAAAGTTTTGGTTGAATACTTTTATATACTCATCCTTAAAGTCACCTGAAACCACAATCTCATAATTATTCAGTACCGTGTTACTGTGGTAGTTCACTAGTGTTTTGCGCTCAACCCCTTCTACGTCAGACTCTGTTAAGATGCGTCCATAAGGATGTATAGTACCAAACAGCTTTTTGCGCAACTGCTTAGAGGCAACAATGTTATTTTTCTGATTATCAACCCTTATGGTCTGAATCTTAATGTTCTTGATAGTTTGTAGTTCCTGTTCAGGAAAAACAGCCTCAAAAATCATTTCTCTCAATAAGGGCAGCAGGTTCTGAAAATAACGGGTAAGGCAGGTAAGGGTAACTTCAATCTGGTCAAGGCCCGGGGTTAACTCAAGATTAGCCCCGTAGTTCTCAATAATTTTATTGATATCGGCAGCACTACGGTGCTTTGTGCCTTCGCTTAGCATTTTTGTAGTCAGGAATGATACCCCTGTGCCTGGCTCAAACCAGTTGCCGCCATTAATTAACAGTTCAATCCTAATAATTGGCTGGCTGCCTGCTTTAATAATATGAAGAGGCACCCCATTATCAAGTAGAACGGTTTCAGCTTGTTTAATTTCAACCTGTTCGATCTTGCCTGATAATGGGGCAACAGTACGATCTAACATGTAGTGCTTATTCGGTGATTGAATCTTCGGTGCCTGGGTTGTCAAAATTAAACAACAATGAGAATCGGAGCGTATCGGCTAGTGGGTGGTTTTGGTCTTGAGGAATCAAGTATGAAAAGTCAATGCCAAATACCTGATACCTGAAACCAATGCCCACAGTAAAGTATTTTCTGTTGCCTTTGTTTTCGTGCTCCCAGAAGTAGCCAGCTCTGGCAGCAAACAATTCCTTGTACCAATATTCGATACCTGATGAGATGGTAACTTCTTGCAGCTCTTCGCTAAAGCCATCAGGCGCATCGCCAAATGAGCCAAAGGTACCGCTAAGTAATGAGCGGTTTGGGTCACTGCCAGATAAAATCCTGGGGTTACCGTCAGCATCCAATACAAACGATCCATCATCATCTAACTCGTAAATGGGTGGTGAGGGTACCAGCAACTTATTAAAGTCCAGCGCAAAGGTAATAGTATTGTACGGGTCTAGGTTGGTGCGAAATGCGCCACCAAGCCTTAAGTTGCCCGGTATAAAATCGTTGTTGTCGTCGTTAGAGTAGGTAATTTTTCGACCTATATTAGAGATATGCGCACCTAACGACAGGTTTGAGTTATTGCCACTAAGCGTGAGGTCTTTGGTGTAAAACACGCCAAAGTCTACCGCTATACTGGTGCCGTTTCTACCATCATTGCCAGGGGCAGTAAAATTGCCCGAAAGGTTTGAGTGGATGAAACGCGCTGTTACTCCTATGCTCAAGTTTTCTGTCAATATTCGTGAATAAGTACCGTCAATGCTAAACTCACGCGGATTGAATTCACCCAAAGGGTTGCCATTAACATCTGTTAGCTGAATGTCGCCAAGGTCAAAATAGCGTATTGATACCCCAATGGCCTGCTCGCGGGTAAGCTTCTTGTAGCCCGACAGGTAAGACACCGACATGTCGTTGATGATTTTATTAAGCCAGGGGCTGTACGACAGAGAAAAACCTATGTCATTGTCAATAAACGCCAGTTTTGCATTGTTCCAATGGATAGAGTTAGCATCTGGCGAGGTGGCCACGCCTGTTTCACCCATCGCACCTGCGCGGGCGTTAGGAGCAATCATCAAAAAGGGTACTGCTGTTGTAATCACCCTGTTGTCCTGATCTTGGCCAGCTAAAATAGCAGTTGGTTGTGCCTGGATAATTGAAGAAGCTAAAAGTGCCAGGGTTCCAACCAATAATGTTTTGATACGGTTTACCATAAAACTCAAAATTTCGCTCAAATATAACTATTTAATTATTACAAGTTTTTCAATTCGCTCTTTTTTTGCCCCATCATTCAACGACTGCACAGTTACTCTATAAAGGTATAAGCCGGGGTTTACTAAGGTGCTGTTTCGGTTGTTCCATTCTACATCATCTATAACGGCAGCGGCATTGCTATATTCTTTTTGGTACCGATAAATTATTTGTCCTTCTATACTGTACACCTCTACTGTTACGTTTAAGTCATCACCAAGGCGGTTGTGCCCAATGCTAAACGTAGTTTGTGTGCTTAAGGGGTTGGGGTAATTAAAAAGCTCAGTAATGGCCACACCAAAGTTTTCAGCTACAATAAAGGGCAGGTCTACCTGGGTAGGGTTATTGTGGCTGTCCCAGGCTTTCACATTCAATGTATGGGCCCCCAGGCTCATATTCCGTAACGGAAAGGTCAAGCTGCCACTGGTAAAATCATCAAGCGCAGTGGTATAGAACTCGTTGAGGTTAAACGAAACTGAATCGTCAAGAGTAGCAATAATGCCCTGGCCAATGCCTGAGCTTGAAATGCTTATGCCACTCTCGTCAGCCAGGAAGGCAAGCAGCAGGGCGTTGGTGCCGGTTCTGTCACCAGGTTGAAAGCTGCGGCTGTCAAGAAAAACCTCTAATTCAGGAGGTGTATCGTCTATGGATGGGGCACTTTCAGTACCACCAATTACAAAATCAACCTCGGCACCGGCAGCATCTGTGGTTTCGCTGGCCGCATACATGGTAATGCGCCCGGCCCCAAAGCGGTACGATATATTGAGCGGTACAATAAACTCTGCCGTAAACGCACCCTCGTTAACAGTAACTGTACCTCTGTACAGCACACTTTCGTGTGAGGTATACCGCATAGAGGGGCCATCGCTACCCAGAGTTTGCAATTCAAGGGGTTTGTCAAACAAAGTAAGGCTTAAGGTGCCGTTAAAATTGCTTTGCCGCTGGCCAGCTATATTCGTTACTTCACCTTCTAACACCACAGTGCTTAGGGCCTTGAGCGTATCGGCTGCTTCTGGCTCAGCTCCGTTGATGGCTGTAACCTTAATCTGGTTTTCAGGAAATGCCAATAGCAATGAGGGGTCACCCAGCAATGAAAAGTTGCGATTTACGCTGCCGTTCAGGCTGTTGTTTTTCGTTAGCCTGAAAATATCGCCCAGGCGTAGGTGCTGGTTGTCTTCTTTTAGAAACACCGCATTATAAAAAGCCTGGTTCAGCCTGAGGTTAGTGCTGGCAAATACTGGTCTTGAGGTGGTAACCAGGGCAATGGCGCCACCCCTGGGGTTAATGACCAGGCGTTCGCCGCCAGAGCGACGCCCCGGGTCATCATGCCGGCCAAACTCGCAGGTAGCGGTAACAAACAGGGGGTACAGGGGCGCATTGTCAAACTGGCTAATCATAGTCAGGTCAAGAATGCGCTCTTCCGTCCAGCCTACCTCACCGCCGTGGCCTACAAAATTCATAATCAGAGCGCCTTCATCCAGTGCGGTTGTAATCATGTCATTTACAGTAGGGGCCACTTCACCATTACCTGTTTTAGTTTGCTGGAAGGCATCAAGGTAAACCTTATTCAGGTTGTATTGTGTATTGTTCAGCTCTATCTGGTTGGTTAGGCGCTCGGCATCCAGCTGGTGGCGGTTGTTATCACCATCGTCAGCTACAAAAAATATGTCGTTTTTCCAGTCACCAAACAATTGTGGCGCTTCTCCGTAGGCCATCAGCTTATCAACCACACCAGCGGCTTCAGTTAAATTGGCCACTGGCAGGCGGCCAATGCCTATTTCCATATCATGGTCGCCCAGCGCATTCTCTGTCCAGGTACCCTCGTCATCATCCATAAAGCCAAAATAATCGTCAGATGAATAGCTGAATATGGGGTGCAACGAGTTGCGTGCCTCGTAGGTGGGCACCAGGTTTACATTGTCTGGGGTAATATCTCTGTAGTCGTACGATGTTTTGCCAAACAGCAGCAGGTATTTCAGTTGGCCGCTGCCCTTCAGGTAAAGGTGGCGCACATAATCGCGTATGGCCGTTACATCAGTCGCCCCTGATGAAAACTCGTTATAAATCAAGGCAACATCTACCACGTTTACTGCCAGCCCGTCGTGGCTGCGCCGGTAGGCCGCCAGCCGTTCAGCTTCAGGCATCAGCGTGCTGTGGGTAATCACCAGCATATCAGGCACAGAGGCCCCTCTCAGGTTTTGGTTGGGCAGTACCGTAAAGGTTTGTGGGGCAAGGGCCTGGTCGTCAGCAAACAACAGGTACTCCTGCAACTGGGCCGATGCTGCCCCAAAGCTGATGTTACTGCCCTGGGTGGCATAGGTCTGCTGGCTTACTGCGGTGGGTTGGGTAATATTCCACAGGCGCAGGCCTTCAGTGGCATTGCCAATAATAAAGGCGGTATTGGGTTGTGCCGTGCTTTGCGGCGCCATAAATGGCAGTGGTTGCTGGCGGTAAGTCAGGGTGCGCTCAGTACTGACCAGCAGGTAGTCTAGAAACGCCAGCGAACGTACGGCAGGGTTTTTATTAAAATTAAGCGTAACCGTATAGGTACCATCATTGGTTGGCAGCGTACTGGTATTGACCTCAAACACGGCTGAACTGACAGCCCCCTTCACGCTATAGGTGCCAGTAGGGATAGAGTCAAACACCAGCCTGCCGGCATTGGTGCCGTTTAGGGCTACATCCATACTGGCGCTACCAAACGTTTGGGCCACCGCTGCAATATCAATAGCAAAAGTATTGTTCCCGTCGGTTAGTACACCTGGCAGCGTATAAGTCAGGTCATAACTGGTTTGCAGGTCAAAGCGCTCGCCATACCACTCCCTGCCAGAGCCTGGCACCAGTATTTGGCTTTGGTCTATTTCATGCGCCTCATAGTACAGGTAGGTAGTCACTTCGGGCATATTGCCGGTCAGGTTGTCAATAGTGGCTGGCCGCAGCCCGGGCGTAGTTTTTTCTGTAATATAATAATAGGTAAGTGTGCTATAATCGTGATGCTGGTAATCAATGAGGTTGCTTTCAGTGGTATAGCTATAGCTGTCTGGCCCCTGGGCATAAAAAAGAATATAATCGCTGCCATCAAACCGGCCGTCTGCTTCACCTACCACCACTACGGCGTTTTCCTGCAGGTCGGCAATGCGTGGTTCATTATTGGGCTGGGGCAACATACCTGCCCCGTTGCCATAAACAGCCAGGTTTTGCGGGTTAATGTTGCCTAAATTAAAGCCATTGGCAGCCAACTCATTGGCCGTAATGCGGTAAATGCCGGCCTCGGCAATGCCCACCTTAAGCCAATGGCCCTGGCTAAGCACAGAATTGTCCTGCCGGGCCACCAGGCTGGTGGGCAGCTGTACCAACATAATCAGGGCAATGCAGTAGGCGCAAAAGTGGTGCTTGAGATGTATCAGTACCATGGTATGACAGATTAACGAATGCTAATAGGGCTAATTGTGTGCGTTGTTGATTGTAAACAGTATTTGCCCGTGAATAATTTTATTCGCTGTTGTGCTAAGAGGGGTTTTTGAGTGTAACAAGGTGCCCAATAACTGACAAAAGTATATATAATATTATAATTATTGCTATTGCCTTCTCGTAAAGTAGTACTGCTGCCACTATTGCCAATACCAGAAAACTAACCTTTAACACATTGGTTGTTTTTGATGCATGGCCGCCTAGCTTAAAGGCAAAAAAACGCAGGCGGCTTACCATCAGTGCCGCTACGGCTACTGTGCCAACTGCCAGGGCATAGGCAACAGCAGGCTGTGGCATGGTTAATGGCTTTACCCAAAATACCAGCCCGCTTAGCAGCAATGCAGCAGCTGGGGTGGCCAGGCCCCTGAACTCGGTAGCCTGCTGGTCGTCAATATTAAACTTGGCCAGCCTCAGGGCTGCAGCCACTGCCACTAAAATCGCGGCATAGCGTAGGTAGGTATCTGGGGCAAGCAGGTCAATTAATTGGTACAGCAGCAGGGTGGGCAGGGCGCCAAACGTCACCATATCGGCCAGCGAGTCAAGCTGCTTGCCTATTTCAGAATGCACCTTCAGGGCGCGGGCCACCAGGCCATCAAACAAATCAAACACCCCGCCAGCCCAAATAAAAAACGGGGCCAGCTGCCAGTTCCCTTCAGCCACAGCCACCATGCCCAGCATGCCACAGACCAGGTTCATGCAGGTAATGGCATTGGGTAGGTGTTTGGTCAGGCCCATGGGTTGTTTAGGTAGTTTTTACAAAAGGGTTGTTGGCCTTTTCAAAGCCAATGGTGGTTTCAGGGCCATGGCCGCAGTACACCTTGGTATCATCTGGTAGGGTAAACATTTGGGTATGTATATTGTGCAGCAGGGTGTTGTGGTTGCCACCGGGCAGGTCGGTGCGGCCAACGCTGCCTCTAAACAGCACGTCGCCATTAATGACAAAGCTATGGGCTACATTATAAAACACTACATGGCCGGGGGCATGGCCCGGCACAAAGCGCACCTCAAGGTTATTGGCGCCAAAGCTAATGGTCTGGCCCGCTTCAATCAGCTGGTCAGGTTCTGAGGTTTCATATTCATTAAAACCATAGGCCGGGGCCAGCACCTCTGCGGCCTTCAAGGTGGGTAAATCCTGGCCATGCACCAGCAGGGGCACCTGGTAAGTATCTTTAATGAACTTATTACCAAACACATGGTCTACATGGCAGTGGGTGTTCAGCAGCAGGTGCACCTTCAGGTTTTTAGAATCAATAAACTCCTTCAGCGTTTCCTTTTCATGCTTTTCATAGCAACCGGGGTCAATCACTACGCTGTCGCCCTGGTCGTCATACAGCACGCAGGTATTTTCCTGAAAAGCATTGAAGGTAAAAGTTTGAACGTGTAACATGGCGTTGTTATAGTAAATTGCGGGCCACAAATTTGTTGGTTTGTTTGTCAATACACAAGCCCCTTACGGTTAAAAGGCTTAAATGTATGTGCTTAAATGGTTTTGCATGGCCCGTTTTGTGGCTGTAATAGTGTTATGGATAATAAGCAACTAGATTATATCATTGTAGGGCAGGGCCTTGCCGGCACTACCCTGGCCTGGCAGCTGCACGCCCTGGGGCAGCGGGTGGCCGTAATCAATACGCATCAGCCCAACAGCTCGTCAATGGTGGCGGCGGGCCTCTACAACCCCGTAACGGGCCGTAAAATGGTTAAAACGTGGCTGGCCGATCGGCTGTTTCCTGCCATAGAGCCGTTTTATGAACAGCTACAGCAGCTTACCGGGCAGCAGTTTTTGCACCCGGTGCGTGTGTATCGCCCCTTTGTGGCTGTGCAAGAGCAAAACGAGTGGCACGAGCGCGCCGCCACGCCGGTGTTTGCCCCATACGTGGCGCAGGTACACTCGGCACCCCAATACGCTGCCTACCAGGCCGACCCCCTGGGCGGCATTTGTCTGGGCATGAGTGGTTACCTCGATGTGCCCGCTTTTCTGCTGGCCATGCGCCAGTGGTTTACCAGCCAGGGCATGTATATTGAGGGCCATTTTGAGGCCGGTAACCTGCAATTAACTGAAGAGGCGCTTACCTATGGCAATTTTACAGCCAGGGGTCTGATTTTTTGTGAGGGTACTGCCGCACAGCAAAACCCCTGGTTTGGGTGGCTGCCTTTCAGGCCAGTTAAAGGGCAAACCATGCTGCTGGCTGCCAACGCCCCACTGCAACATATTGTAAACCGGGGTGTATTTGTCATACCCAAAGCGCCTAACCGCCTCAAGGTGGGTGCTACCTACCAGCACCATGACAGTACCCCCGACCCCACTGCTGAAGGCTTGCAACAGCTTACAGGCAAGCTGAACCAACTCATGCAAATGCCCTACGAGGTGGTGGGGCAATCAGCTGGCATCAGGCCTGCCACTGCCGACAGGCGGCCCTTTTTAGGGCGGCACCCGGCCCATAAGCAGCTGGCCATTATGAACGGACTGGGCTCAAAGGGTGTTTCTTTAGCACCTTACTTTGCAGGGCAACTGGCCGCCCATCTGGTCAATGGTGCCCCCCTGCAACAGGAGGTCAATATTCACCGTTTTTTTTCGTTATATTACAAGCATCAATAAGCATAAGCCATTTTTCATGAGTAAAAGAATTACCCAAAGCATTTTACGGTTTAGCAAAGGCATCTTGTTTGTGTTATTGGCTGCCAGCGCCAGCACAGGTGTTTTTGCCCAGGAGTCAGTCAGCGAGTTTGGTAAAAACAGGGTACAGTACAAGAATTTTACCTGGAAGTTTTTTAGCTCTGAAAACTTTGACGTGTACTACTATGAAGATGGCGAAGACAATGCCCGCCTGGCCATTGATTACCTTGAAGAGCAGTTTGATGCCATTACCGAGGTAATAGGCTATGCGCCCTACACCAAAATCAACATATTTCTTTACAACAGCATTACCGACCTACAGCAGAGCAATGTAGGCGTGAACGAAAAGACTTACTCTGTTGGTGGGCAGACAAACTTCATTAAGTCGCAGGTAGAAATTGCCTACCCCGGCGTGCGTTCTGACTTTAAGTCTGAACTGGTATTTAAGGTAACGCGCATGCTTATTAATGACATGATGTTTGGTGGCAGCTTGTCTGATATGTTCCAGAATGCCTACCTGTTAAGCCTGCCCGATTGGTTTATGGATGGTGCCGCCAGCTATGTGGCCTACGGTTGGGATGCCGAGATGGATGATTACATGCGTGACCTCACGCGCGACAATAAGTTCAAGAAGCTATCAAAATACAGCGGCTCTGATGCCCGCCTGCTGGGCCACTCCATCTGGAACTACGTGGCCGAAGAGTATGGCCGCTCTAACATTAGCAATATCCTGAACCTGACCCGTATTATCAGAAATGAAGAAAGCAGCATTGCCAACACCATAGGCCTGCCCCTGAAGCAGTTTCTGGCCGATTGGCTGAACTACTACAACGGGCAGACACAAAAGATTATTCAGGCCTACCGGGTGCCCGATAAGCAGTACATGGTGCAAAGAAACAACAAAGGCTTTTTCTACAATCAGGTAAAGATTAGCCCCAATGGAGAAAACCTGGCCTACACTGTAAACTACAACGGCAAGTACAAAATTATAATGCGCGACCTCAAGAAGGGGTCAGAGTATACGGTGCTGATTGGCGGCTACAAAGTCATTAACCAGGAGGTAGACTACCAGGTGCCCCTGATTGCCTGGCGCGACAATACCACCCTGGGCATTATTAATGTCAGAAACGGCAAAAACTTTTTCTGGCTGTTTGACCTGCAAACCAAAAGCAAGCAGCGCAAAGAGCTGGTACGCTTTAACCATATCAAAAGCTTTAGCTTTGCTGAAAGTGGCAATCTGGTGGTAATGAGTGGTGACATGAATGGCGAGAACGACCTGTTTGTGTACTCCATCCGCCGCAATGCCGTAAAGCGCATAACGCACGACCCCTTTGATGACCTGCACCCCCAGTTTGTACCCAACTCTAATTCAATTATTTTCAGCTCTAACCGCACCTCTGATTCAGTACGGTTTAAAGACATTAAGCTAGACCAGATTGAGGGCAAGTTCAATTTGTATGTGTACGACCTTGACACCACCAAAAACGTACTGACCCCTATTTCTAAAACCATCAGTGCAGATACCCGCCCCCTGGCCTATGGCGAAAACAATATTCTGTTTTTAAGTGACCAGCGCGGTATTTACAACCTGTACAATTACAATATCAGGGAAAAAGTATACCAGCAAAACTCAAACTTTGCCACCAGCATTAAGCGCTATGACTACAATGCCCTGACCGGTACCATGGCCTTTGTGATGCATGTTAACGGGCACGATCATTTGTATGTAATCCCTAACTTTGACGTAAGCGCCAATAATTTTACGCCCCAGACTGAGCGGCAAAATATTATGCAGGCCAAGCTGCTGTCATTGCGGCTGGCCCGCCAAAAGGCAGAAGAAGAGCAGCGCCTGTCATTAGAGCAGCTGCTTGAAACAGAAAACGATACCACCCAGGCCGATACGGTAGCCACCCCGCCGGCCAATGTTGATACTGATATTATTGATACTGATAATTATGTGTTTGATACCCAGGTAAAGCAGCCCGGCACGGGCAGTGTTACTGAGCAGCCTTCAATACTGGCGCAGTACCGGGCCAACCAGCTAATAAAGGAGGTAACCGGCCCCAACCCGTACGAAACACGCTTCAGTGCAGATAATGTCATTACCTCATGGGTAATAGACCCGCTTCTGGGCTTTGGCATTAAGCTGGAAACCCAAATGAACGATATCCTAGAAAACCATAAGTTCTTTGGGGGTATACTGGCCACGAGCGATTTGCGCAGCGGCAATATATTTGGTGAGTACCAGTACCTGAAAAACCGCATTGACTACCGCATACGGTTTGCACGTAAGGTAATTTTCATTGATGAAGATGAGGCCCTGCAAAAGTATGACCTCAACCAGATAGAGCTGGGTGCTTCACTGCCCCTTTCTGTTACCTCGCGCATTTCTATCAACCCCTTCTTTGCGTTTACCAACTTTAACGACCTTGATAACGATATTTACCGCCTTACCAACGTGCGGGTACCCCCACAAAGCGTAGCCAACCCGGTTACTGAATCTACCTTCAGGTATGCGGGCCTTAAGGCCGAGTATGTGTTTGACAACACCATCTTCCACGACATTAACATTTATGAAGGTACCCGCGCCAAGGTGAAGTTCCGGCATTATGAAGGGCTGACCGACCGCAACCGCAGCTTTAGCAATATTAGCCTGGATGTGCGCCACTACCTTAAAATACACCGCGAGCTTACCCTGGCAGGCCGCCTGTTTTACGGGCGCTTTTTTGGCAACAACCCACAAAGCTACCTGCTGGGTGGTATGGATAACTGGCTGTTTAACAGCACAGATATTAATGGGCAGAACGACCCGCTCAACTTCATCCATTACCTAGATAACAGCAACGTGCTGTTTACTGAGTTCATTACCAACCTGCGGGGCTTTAACTACAACAAGTTCAATGGCGAAAATGCCATGCTGTTTAACCTTGAGCTGCGCTTTCCGGTGGTTAAGTACTTTTACCGGGGGCCCA
Organism: uncultured Roseivirgaceae bacterium; assembly: GCA_964643525.1. Lineage (GTDB taxonomy): Bacteria > Bacteroidota > Bacteroidia > Cytophagales > Cyclobacteriaceae > CAZXTW01. The sequence goes on along the minus strand of CAZXTW010000051.1, from coordinate 475 downwards.
TCTCGTCTAACTTCTTCCGCAACCTGCAGTTCATTGGCTTTTATGACATTGGCTCTGCCTGGAACGGCAACTCGTTGTTTGCTACAGAAAATAGCCTGAACACCACCGTCATCAGTTCAGAAAACTCGCCCTTTGTAGCCCGCATCAAAAACTTCAACAACCCCTGGCTATCAAGCTATGGGGCTGGTATGCGTACCGTTATTCTGGGCTATTACATGAAGCTGGATGTGGCCTGGCCCATTGAAGATTACGAGGTGCAATCGCCCGAGTTCTACGTCACCCTGGGCTATGACTTTTAAGTAAGTAAAACTAAGCTGGTTTGAGCCTCCTGGCTCAGCCTTACAACAGGTGATCAGCCCCTACCTAATAAAGTGCTGCCCATGTTGCTTGTCTTTTACCATGGCAAGCAGCCATTTAATTTACAGGCGTTAGACGATTGGTTGCAGCTTGACGGGCAGTATGCTTGCTTTAGGGG
>CAZXTW010000050.1:0-16113 GCA_964643525.1 uncultured Roseivirgaceae bacterium | reverse complement strand
TTGTTTTTGATACCACAGGGGCCAACCCCAAGCGTGTTACCCTGAAAAAACACCTGACTTACCCAAAAGAGCCAGTAGTGCTGTTTGATGAAAACAGTAGCAGAATAAGTAATGCCATCCAGGCAGATAACCGTAATGTACAGCTATCTGATCTTTACTTTACACCAAGCACTACCAAAGCCGTTGCTGAGGGTGAAGGTACCCAGGTAATTTCATTTACAATGACCCTGACGGACGGCAGCCAACTAATCAAGAAGTACAGCCTGGCAGGTACAGGTTTTGTTTTAGATTATGAGCTTGATGCCCGCGCGCTGCAAGGCAGGGTGCAGAACAATTTTCTTAGCTTTGACTGGAATAAACGGTACAAGCATTACGAGAAAGACCTTGAAACGTCGCGCAATAACTCAACTATTAACTTTTACACAGTAACCGATGAGTTTGACTACCTGGGTGAGCGCTCAACTGAAGTAAAAGAAAGTCGCCCTGAAGAACCCCTGCGGTGGATAGCCTTTAAGCAACGCTTTTTTAATACAGCTATTATTTCAGAGCAGCTGCCGTTAGAGCAGGCGTTTGTACAAACATCAGTCAATGAGGCAGATACCACTACTGTTAAAACAGCCCTGGCCAGTTTCAAGCTGCCTTTAGACGATGCCCTGGAGGGCAGTGGTAAGTTTACCTTTTATATGGGGCCTAACAAGTACAATACCCTTCGTAAGGTAACCGACGGCTTTTCAGAAAATGTGTATTTAGGCTGGTTTATTTTTGCTGGCGTTAACCGTTTCTTAATTATACCTGTATTTAACTTTTTAGAGCAGTACATAGCCAATTACGGTATCATTATTCTTATACTGGTGCTTTTTATCAAGCTGCTGCTCTCGCCACTGTCGTACCGCTCATATGTGTCAATGGCCAAGCAAAGGGTGCTGAAGCCTGAGATAGACCAGCTCAAAGAAAAGCATGGCAGCGATATGCAAAAGATACAGCAGGAGCAAATGGCCCTTTTTCAGAAAGCCGGGGTAAGCCCATTGAGTGGCTGTATACCGCTGCTGTTGCAAATGCCTATACTGCTGGCCATGTATAACTTCTTTCCTAATGCATTTGAGTTGAGGCAACAGGCGTTTTTGTGGGCCGATGACCTGTCTACCTATGATACTATTGCCATGCTGCCGTTTAGTATACCTGCTTACGGTAACCACGTAAGCTTGTTTACTTTGCTTATGACGGCCTCTACCATTCTGTTTACCTGGTCAAACAATCAGCTTAGTGCCGTGCAGGGCCCTATGAAAACGGTTTCTTACCTGATGCCCATCATGTTCTTGTTTATCTTAAACAACTTTGCCGCTGCCCTTACTTATTATTACTTTGTTTCAAACCTGGTTACGTTTGGCCAGCAGGCATTGATTAAGCGTTTTATTGATGAGGATAAGATCAAGAAGATTCTTGAAGAAAACCGCCTGAAAAACAAAAACAAAAAGAAATCGGCTTTTCAAAACCGATTAGAAGAAGCAATGAAGGCACGAGAAGATAGCCAACGCCAACGGCAAAATGGTAAAAAGCGCCGTTAATTGCCAGGCCATTGCGTAAAGAAGCCGGTATGGTTTAAAGCCTTACCGGCTTTTTTTATTGCTCAAAGTACCCGTTTAATACTGATTGGTCAGAGCCTTCATAATCAATAAGTTAATGCTTGGCTGTTGAGCCCATAATTCTCTTTGCATTTACCTGCCTGCTTCATATCTTGGTAAGGCTCTGTAGAAATATCGGGATGAAACATTAAATTTGCCCTTCCGGTGATGCGGCACATGAGCAAAATAAGTAAGCAAGCAGGTATATTCAACGCCAAACAGCGCATCGGCCGGGCCTGACATTAAAATTAAGTTACTGCTATTCAATAGCTTACATTTACATTTAATGCTAAAAACCAATCATGGGTAAAGTTATTGCTATTGCCAACCAAAAGGGAGGTGTTGGAAAAACAACTACTGCAATTAATCTCGCAGCAAGCCTTGCAGCACTGGAATATAAGACTCTAATTGTTGACGCTGATCCTCAGGCCAACTCAACTTCTGGTGTTGGGTTTAATCCAAAAGAAATTGAGTACAGTATTTATGAGTGTATGGTGGATGGTGTTAATGCGGCAGACATTATCCAGGAAACAGAAATTGACTTTTTGCACCTGTTGCCTTCACATATCAATTTGGTAGGTGCTGAAGTAGAAATGGTGAATGTTGAAGACCGTGAATCAAAGATGGAACTGGCTTTGGCAGGAATCATCGATCAGTTTGACTATATAATTATTGACTGTTCGCCGTCGCTGGGTCTTATCACAATTAACGCATTAACAGCTGCTAACTCAGTTATTATACCAGTACAGTGCGAGTATTTTGCACTTGAAGGCCTGGGCAAACTGTTAAATACTATCAAGATTATTCAGTCTCGTTTAAACACAGACTTAGAAATAGAAGGTATACTGCTAACCATGTACGATGTGCGCCTTCGATTATCAAACCAAGTGGTAGAAGAGGTGAGCACTCACTTTCAGCAAATGGTGTTCAAGACCTTAATACCACGAAATATTAAGCTGAGTGAATCGCCAAGCTTTGGGGTGCCAGCCATAGCCCACGATGCAGAAAGTAAGGGAGCTATTAGCTATCTGAACCTGGCTAAGGAGATTTTGAGTAAGAACGGGAAGGCATAAGCGAACGATTAATGACTACTAAGAAAACACCAAAGAAAAGAAATGCATTGGGCCGTGGCTTAGGTGCGCTGCTTGAAGATTCAACCACTGTAGCAGCTTCAGTGCCAGAAGAGAAACCAGCCGCCAGTGAGGCTCCTTTAAATACCATAAGTGAAATACCCGTAGCTGAAATTGAAACCAACCCTTTTCAGCCACGTACTGAGTTTGACCAGGAGGCCCTGCGTGAGCTCTCTGAGTCAATTAAAATACAAGGCATTATACAGCCAATTACTGTACGCAGGCTTGGGCGTAATCAGTACCAGCTTATTTCTGGTGAACGCCGCCTGCAGGCTTCAAAATTGGCTGAGCTGGTTACCATTCCGGCATATATTCGTACTGCCGATGACCAGCAGATGCTGGAAATGGCCCTGATAGAGAATATTCAACGCGAAGACCTGAATGCCATGGAAATTGCGTTAAGCTACCAGCGATTAATTTCAGAGTGCCAGCTGAAGCAGGAAGAGTTAGGTGATAGGGTGGGGAAGAAGCGTACCACGGTAAATAATTACTTGCGGCTATTAAAGTTACCACCAGAAATACAAGCCGCCCTGCGCGACCAGAAAATATCTATGGGCCATGCAAGGGCCATTATAAACCTTGAAAGCGTAGACCTGCAAATTACGGTACTGAATAAAATACTTGACGAAGATTTATCAGTACGCAAGGTAGAGCAGCTGGTGCGTGAGTTGACCCAGCCCAGAAAGGCAGCCCCACAAAAGCCTGCGCCAAACCCAGAGCAGGAATATGAAATTAAAAAGCTGCAAACCAACCTGTCATCTACTTTTGGCACGAAAGTTTCTATAAAAAGTGATGAGCAGAACCGAGGAGAGATTAAGATTCCTTTCTTTTCTGCCGATGACCTGAATCGTATTCTTGAAATTATTGGCAACTAATGGGTATAGTACGTGTATTGTTGTTTTTATTGGTTTTAGTGGCCACTGGCTCAGCCGCCTTTGCACAAGGCCAGGCCACGGGTGATACTTTACGTACGCCAACACCTGACTTACCTCAGGCCACACCAGAGAAACAGCGATTTTTTTTCTTAAAAGATGAGGTGCATAACCCCAATAAGGCCTCATTGTATTCTGCTGTGTTGCCAGGCCTGGGCCAGGCTTATAATGGCAAGTACTGGAAAATCCCTTTAATTTATAGCGGCCTTTCTGTCATGGCCTTTTACATTAAGTTTAATCACAACCAGTACGTTACCTTCCGCACCTTATTGTTTGCTGAGCTAGACAATGACCCAACAACAGTGAATAATACGGCTTTGGATGTTGATGGGCTACGCCGAAATACCGATAACTGGCGTAGAAACCGTGACTTATTAATTGTGCTAACCGGTGTGGTGTATGTGCTCAATATTGTAGATGCGCATATTGATGCCCACTTTAAAACGTTTGATCTTGACGAAGATTTAACCTTAAAAGTACGCCCCTCATTTGATAGCCTGCCTGTTAGCCCAACCCCAGTGGCTGGCCTGTCATTAACCTTAAAATTTTAATGCTGTGAATATATTAATTGTTGGTTACGGCAAAATGGGTAAAACCGTAGAGCGTATTGTAAAAGAGCGTGGCCACACCATAGCCGGCGTAATTGATCAAGAAGGCTTTGGCTATTTTACGGGTGGTGAGTCTGACCAAATAGATGCAGCCATTGAGTTCAGCACGCCCGACTCAGCATTTGAAAATGTAATTGAGTGTATAAACCGGGGTATACCGGTAGTTTCGGGTACTACTGGTTGGTTAGATAAGATTGATGAGGTACGGGTATTTTGTGTAAGTCAAAAGGGAGCCTTTTTGTATGCCTCTAATTTTAGCATTGGGGTAAACTTATTTTTTAAGCTTAACAAACATTTAGCTAGGCTAATTGCTCCATACCAGGAATATACCCCCAGTATGGAAGAAGTGCACCACACAGCTAAAAAAGATGCACCCAGCGGCACGGCACTTACTTTAGCAGAAGATATTATACAAGCACAGCCCGGTATTACTGGTTGGGTAAACGAGGCCAGCAACGACCCGGCAAAGCTGGGCATAGTCTCTGAAAGGGTAGACCCAACCCCAGGCACTCATGCCGTAACCTACCAGTCGGCCATAGATACCATTAAGCTTGAGCATACCGCACACAGCCGTGAGGGCTTTGCTTTTGGGGCTGTTTTAGCTGCCGAGTGGATAGCCAATAAACAGGGTGTATTTACTATGGATGACCTGTTGGCCATTTAACCTGCCTGCAAATAGCAAATAACCAAACCATTATTGTTGCGTATGCCCTACTGTACCTATTGGCTATAGTGCTTTTTATGGGTAGTTTTGGGCCGATTTTAAAGTGCCTGAATACATTACTTATTGTTAATGGTACTTAGATCAAGCAAAAAAGCCTCAATGATGGGCACACCCAAAAGTTAAAAGAAGTTAAATTATACGGCTGCCTGAGCAGGCCTTAATACCAAGAACACACATGGCAAGTAGTGTAGAAAAGAAAAAAGAGAAGGCAAAAATGTCCAAGCTAAAAGAGTGGGTTGACTCGCTCATTTTTGCACTTGTGGTAGCCACGCTAATCAGGGGCTTGTTCATTGAGCCTTTTGTGATTCCTACCTCATCAATGGAGGGCTCTCTTTTAAGAGGCGACTATTTGTTTGTGAGCAAAATGGCCTATGGGGCACGTACGCCTAAAACAGTTTTGCAGTTTCCGCTGGCACACCAGAAAATATGGGGCACTGAGTTCAACTCTTACGTAGAGTGGATTACCATGCCCTACTTTAGGCTGCCAGGTATTGGTAGCGTGGGTCATGACGACGCCGTGGTATTTAACTACCCTTACGATACTTTGCACCCGGTTGACCAGCGAGTGCATTACATTAAAAGATGCATTGGTTTGCCTGGCGATACGCTAAGCATTGAAAGCAACCAGGCCTATATTAATGGAAAGGCAACAGCAAACCCTGAAAAGATGCAGCATTTGTATCAGCTAAACACAAAGGGTAATAAAGTAATTAATGAACGTATTTTTGAGAAGCTCGACATCACGGAGTTTATCAGAACATCGCCTCCCTATTTATTTCACGCTTCTAAAGAAGCAGAAGCCTACTTCAAAACACTTGACTTCGTTCAGTCTATTACAAAAGTTGAAGCCAAGGGCAATGACACTAATTTGCGTTGGCAGTTTTCAAAGTTACAGTGGTCTACTGATAACTTTGGCCCGCTGCTTATACCTTATGAAGGGTTGACCATACCCATTAATGCTGAAACCTTAAAAAAGTATGGTGTGCAAATTAGGCTTTACGAGGGGCTGACTGACGTAAAGATAGAAAACGCACAATTGCTTATTGATGGGCAGGCGGTAACGGAATACACCTTTAAGCAGGATTACTACTTTATGATGGGCGATAACCGGCACAATTCAGAAGACTCCAGGTTTTGGGGCTTTGTGCCAGCCGACCATATTGTAGGTAAGGCATTGTTTATCTGGTTTTCTAAAGCCCCGAGCAACGTCGGGGGCGGCATCCGCTGGGGCCGTATATTTAAAGGGGTAGATTAAAATCAACCATATTTAACAGTGCTACCAGTCAATAGGTTGCAAGCTCTTACTTGCCAGGTAGCTGTTGGCTTTACTAAAGTGTTGGTTACCTAGGAAACCCTTATGTGCTGAAAAGGGCGAGGGGTGCGCTGACTTAAGTATATAATGTTTTTGAGCATTAACCAATTGACCTTTGCGTTGGGCATAAGCACCCCATAGCATAAAGACCAGGTTTTCTCGTTGTTCAGATAACTTATTCACTACGGCATCAGTAAACTCTTCCCAACCTTTATTCTGGTGTGAGCCTGCAGAGGCAGCCCTTACGGTAAGGGTGGCGTTTAACAATAAAACACCCTGCTGGGCCCAGCGCTCTAAATTGCCGTTGGGTGGGGCGGGTTTACCAAGGTCTGTTTCAATTTCTTTGAAAATATTCACTAGAGAAGGGGGCTTGGCCACTCCGTCGTTTACTGAAAAGCAAAGGCCATTGGCCTGGCCATGACCATGGTAAGGGTCTTGCCCCAGTATAACTACCTTCACATCTTCAAAAGCACACTGTTCAAAAGCATTGAAGATTAATTTACCTGGAGGGTAAACGGTGTATTGCTTTTTTTCGTCTTTAATGAAGTGTACTAAAGAGGCAAAATAACTCTTTTCGAATTCGTTGTGCAGTTGTTTTTTCCAGCTCTCGGCAATTTGTACATTCATGGGTGTTGTTTACAATATGGTGTTGTATAAAGAAATACTTTACTCGACCATATTAAGTAAAATCTCGAAAACAAATCCTTTGATTCGTTTGTTTATTTTAAAATTAAATGACATTCTGCGGCATGGTTACTGAAATAACAAAAGGCATACGGGTAAGTGTAGAAAATGAATATCAGCCAGAGTACTCCAGCCCTCGGCAGTTTCATTATGTGTTTACCTATAGAATAACAATAGAAAACAGCAGTGATAGCACCATACAGCTTATTAGCAGGCATTGGTACATTCATGATGCTGGTAATATTATGCGTGAAGTACAGGGCGATGGCGTTGTGGGCCAACAGCCAGTACTTGAACCTGGCAATATACACCAGTACGTATCAGGCTGTAACCTCAAGTCGGGTGTAGGTAAAATGTATGGCACCTATATTATGGAACGTGTGGTTGATGGCCGCCATTTTGAAGTTTACATTCCTGAGTTTACCATGATTGTTCCTTTTAAATTAAACTAAGCATTTCGTTAATACCTATAACCGCATTTCAGTAACCGTATAATTTATTTCACTTTGCTTTGTTGTATGTTTGTGCCTGGCTTTTACACCCTGCCTTATGCACAACCACTTGCATCGTACTGCTCAATACCTCTCTTACCTGCTTTACGCTACAAATCATTATTCGCTGCACAGCCCCTTTTTGTTTGATTTATACCACTCAGTAATTGCCAATGGCACCCAGCTGCCTTCTATGAAGCGTGTTGAGCCACTGCGTAAGCAGTTGGCAGGCAATGACCGTACCATACAAATGAATGACTTTGGCGCAGGTGCAGGCAAGTATACTACCAGAACTCAAAAAATAAGTACCATTGCCAGAAATAGCTTGAGCAGTGCCAAAACTTCTGCCCTACTGCACCGGTTGGCCAATTACTTTCAATGCCAGCATATTGTTGAGCTGGGCACTTCTTTGGGTATAAATACAGCCTACCTTGCCGCAGAGGCCCAAAACAGAGAGGTAGTTACATTTGAAGGGTGCCCTAATATAGCCCACCTGGCTGGGCAAAACTTTCAGCAGTTGGGCATAGACCATATAAAGCAATATGTTGGTCCAATAGATGAGCAACTACCTGCTTATTTACAGCATAACCCACAGGTTGACCTGGCCTTTCTTGATGCCAACCACCGTTATGAGCCTACCATGCGCTATTTTAACTGGTTACTTGATGTTGCGCACCCACAAACCCTGTTTGTTTTTGATGACATACACTGGTCGGTAGAGATGACTCGGGCCTGGCAGGCAATAATCAGGCACCCTGGCGTAACCCTTACCTTAGACCTATACCAGGTAGGGCTGGTGTTTGTTAATCCAGAACTGCCTCGCCAGCATCATATATTGTCATTCTAAGTCGTTTTACGCTTTGGTAAGGTGTATGAACAACTCCCTGCCCGCCCGTGGTGGTATTGAGTTGTAGCATGTGTCAAAATAGTTGATAGTGAAGTACTCCTCAAACACCGGTAAATAGTCTGCTTTAAAGCCACCAAAAGGGGGGTGATCTTGAAACAGTGCATCTTGAAACAAGACACCCACCAGCTTACCACCAGTCTTTAGCAGTTTGTACATTTGTTGGGCATAGTTGCGCCGCATTGCTGGCGGAAAAGTTGAGAAAAAGGTTTGCTCAATAATAAGGTCATACTGGCCGGTGTGCTGAAAAAAATCTTCTTGAATAATATGGGCTGGGTTAAAAGAAGGAACCCTGTTTTGAAAGTTCTGTAAGGGAATGGCCGAAATGTCCAGCACGTGAACTTCTGTAAAACCCTGTTGGTGTAAGTACTCGGCTTCATAGCTGTTGCCCCCACCTGGTATTAATAGCTTAAGACTGCGGTCAGTTAGTTGGTTGGCATAGTCAATAATGGGTTTGGTAGCACTGCCGGCATCCCAACCAGTTTGACCGGTATTATACCGGTCAGTCCAATATTCTTGATCAAAGTTCGTTGTCATCTTATCTTCATTCTGCCTAAGAAGTGGTCAAACACGTTGTTTTTACAATATGTATTTCTTTAGTAGCTTTGAAATGAGAATTAACTAGAAAAAGTTCAATTTTAAGGCATACTGCCAAGCTGTATATGACAGACACTCAGCAAGGAACTGGACAACCCGCGGGAAGCGCACAGCCAAAGCCAAAAAAGTATATACCCATAATAATTATCGTTATCCTTTCACTTTTACTGGTGCTCAGTGCCATTAAAATATATTTGGATGGGCAGGAGAAGGAGCGATTACACGCGTTTGGTGAGCAGATAGAAGCCGAAAAGAACGATTATGCCAACCGGCTGGATGCGATTAGTGCTGAGCTGGAAGAAAAAATAAAAGAGATAGAGCAGCTTGGGGGAGAGGTAGATGACCTTTTGGAAGCCAAAGCCAGCCTTGAAATTGAGAAGGAGCAAATTAGGCGTAGTAAGAATATACAATTGAAAACGCTGCGCGACAGGGTAGAAGGGTATGAGTTTTTGCTTAAAGAAAAAGATAAGGAAATTGATAAGCTAAGACAGGTCAATGAAGAGCTGCTCACAGAAGTGACTGATCTGAAATCAGAAAAAAACGTACTTTCAGACTCAATAAATCAGTTAGCGGTAAAACAGGAAACACTAACTGAAAAAGTGGCCTTGGCCTCGCGCTTAAAGGCAATAAATATCTTAACAACAGCCATTAGCAGCAGAGGCAAAGAACGGAAAGATGAGTTTAAGAGCCGTCAGGTAGACCAATTGCGTATTACCTTTAATATAGATAAAAACGATGTGGCCCCTATTGAGGGCAAAACCATACTGGTACGTATCATTGACCCTGTAAACAAAACACTATTTGATGTGGCTACGGGTTCAGGCACTTTTATGATTGACGGTAACGAAGAGTTTTATACTGCCGCTCAAGACATCCTTTTTGACAATACTGGCCAGTTGCTTACCTACCTGTATAAAAAAGGAAGTAGCTATGCTGAAGGCCGGTATACAGTAGAGGTATACACTGACGGTTACCTGATGGGTAAGGCTAACTTTGTGGTAAAATAAGTTGATGTACCTGGCTTATTTTCAAAGGGAACCTGTATTGTTGCTGCACAAATTTGCCTGTTGGTTAAAAACACCTATCTTTGCAGGCCAAATTAATTGATTATTAACAAATTCGACTACGGTTTTCATATGGAATTGAAAAACTATGAGACAGTATTCATTATAACTCCCGTTTTATCTGAGACTCAGATGAAGGATACTGTCGAAAAATTCAGAAAGGTGCTCTTAGATAATGAGGCCGAGATTGTACACGAGGAAGATTGGGGCCTGAAAAAGCTGGCTTACGAAATCAACCACAAATCATCTGGTTTTTACTACTTGGTTCAGTTCAAAGCGCTGCCTACATTAGTAAACACTTTAGAGGTTGAGTACCGTCGTGATGAGAAAATTATGCGGTTCTTAACAGTAGCTTTAGATAAGTTTGCCGTTGAATTTAACGAGAAACGTAGAAAAGGCGAGTTCAACAAAAAAGAAGAGAAGGAGGCACAACCAGCATGACACTAATGAACGAGCCGGTTAACCGGCAGGAAAACAAGAAAAAATACTGTCGCTTCAAAAAGCACGGTATTAAGTATGTTGATTACAAAGACGCCAACTTTTTGTTGAAGTTCGTAAACGATCAGGGTAAAATCTTGCCTCGCCGTATTACTGGCACCAGTGCCAAGTTTCAACGCAAAGTTACTCAGGCTGTAAAAAGGGCACGCCACCTGGCTTTATTGCCTTACGTAACTGATTCATTGAAGTAATTGAGCTAACCCAAAATACTTAAGAGATGGAAATCATTTTAAAAGAAAACGTAAAAGGGCTTGGCTACAAAAATGATATCATTTCAGTAAAGCCCGGCTATGGCCGCAACTATCTTATCCCTAAGGGGCTGGCCATTTTGGCCAATGCTTCTAACAAGAAGATGATTGCCGAAAATGTAAAGCAAGCCTCACACAAAGCTGCCAAAGTAAAGCAAGATGCAGAAGCTTTGGCCGAATCGTTGGCTGGTTTAACCCTAACCATTTCTACCAAAGCTGGTGAAAGTGGTAAAATTTTCGGTGCTATTACCACATTACAGGTATCAGACGCGCTGAGAGACAAAGGCTTTGAGGTAGACAGAAAGCAAATTTCTTTTGAGTCTGACATTAAGCACATCGGCCAGCACAAAGCCACGCTTGACTTGCACAAGGAAGTAAAGCAGGAAATTACCCTTGATATCGTAACTGAATAGTATTTTTATTTAGGTTACGGCAAATAAAAGGCCGCTACTGTATGCAGTAGCGGCCTTTTTTGTGCAATAGGCGTGGTGGTGTTAAAACCTCCAAAAACTATTCAAGTCGTTTATCAAGGCTTGGGCCTTTTTGGCATAATAAGCATCGACCTGGGTATCACTGGTTAAAGTAAACAACATTTGCCTGGCCTGAACAGGCTTGTTGGCTGCTAAATATGCCATGGCCAAATACCAAGTGGCTTCATTGTCATATCGGTTGCTGTTGGCAATAACTTCCTGGTAGGCTAAGATAGCTTCAGTGTATTGCTTTGCTTGCAATAAAGCATGCGCTTTATAAAATACCAGCTCGGTATTATTACCCTCAATTGCACTAAAAGCCTTTACGGCGGCCTGGTATTGACCTGCATTATATAATAATATAGCTTCTTGAGCGCTGCTTTGGCCGCTACCTCTTGTTTGTGGTAGTTCATACACCACATTGTATTCTGTAAACAGGGCACTATTGGTGTGGCTACGGTAACCGAAAAATAGGCTGGCAGCAATTAGCAAGGGTATGGCAATGCTTGCAGCCCAACGCCAAGGCATTACCTTGGGCCTTGCCCCCTCAGGCCTTAGGTGTAGCTGTTTGCCTGTAGTAGGTTTTTGACCTGTTGTATTGGTTTGTTGCTGGTAGGCAGCCAGTAAGGCTTCTAAGTCAGTGGCACACATCAAACAGGTTTGTACATGCTGGCGTACATCTTGAGGTATTAGGTCAGTTTTATTGCGGTAGGTAAAATCTACATAGGCGGCTCGCCCTTCTGCTGAAAGGTGGCCGTTGTCGTCATACCAGTTAATTACTTCATTATTCATTGACTATACATTGAGTTGTTACCGCGTATTGGCTCTACCCCATTATACGGTACTAAACCACAGTTTTGCAAATTCACACATATTATCGTTGGTAATGGCTGTAAACCAGCAATTCAAAATAAGTATCAACAGCATTTTTCTGCTCAGCGCCTGTTGGCTTAACAGGGCGTTTCATCAATACCTCTAGTATGTGGTACTGGTGGGACTGTACCCAGTCTTTAAGGGTACGTACAGATTGCTGCTTGCCATCAAGTTGACTCACAAACTCGTTCAGGTTCTCCCATAAATCTCCTTTTGGCAAGTCATGGTATGGTTGCCCAAAACGTTTAATAATACTGTTTAACAATGCCGAAGGTGTATTAGGGTAGGGGGCAGTTACATCATTGTTTCGCAGTACCATACGGTAAATCACTTTGAGGCAAAATTCAAATCGGTGCCGTTCGGTAGCTGAAAACAACAGCAGCAATAAGTTGCCAAATGCTTCAACATTGTGTGGAGCTGGGTTGCCTGCAGTACCTGAGGCCATATTATATACCTCGGGCTTTAACTCTCCCGTCTGTATTCTTACCGACCGTTTCCTCAATTCATCAATTACAGCGTTTTCAGTAATTCTATAAAAGTAAGTGCGAAACAATACCCCTTCTTTAAAGCTTTGTAAAGCACCATTAACAAGTTTTTCGGTTAATTTGCCGTTAATATCTTCTAACACTATTGGCACATCTTCCTGCTGCAATTGCCCGTCGCGCATATACTTGTTAATAATAGTAAGTGTTTGGTACTGGTACTTTTCAATGAGTTCTGGCGCCTGGCGTTCAAGCAGCAGTATATCTTCAAAGTCATTGCAATGGCGTTGGCATAGGTCTGTAAAAGCTACTTCGGCCCTGCCTTGGGGCATTTTCTTGAGTCCGTCAAGGGGTTTGGCAAGCCTGCCGGTCAGCTTATCCAGATACACAGGCCGGTAATGGACGGGTAGCCTGGCTTTTTTAATAAAGCGGTCAAGGTATTGCAGCAGCAGTTCCTCTTGCCTTGCAGTAAAACCTGATTGGCCTTTTATAGAATGTTTAGGAACTTGCTTGCTACTCATATGTACCAGATAGCCGTGTAAAAGATTGTTATGTTGACCTGAAAATTAAACATTTTTAGGCACATGCAACCTACAGGTCTCTGAATATCAAAAAATTGCTTTGGCCTGTAGCTTATTAACTCAATTTATGTTTTAGGAATTGTTTCGCAGGCATTCGGTAGGGTTAGTTTTGGCTGCTAACTGAGCTCTGATGGCTACCACACCTAATGCCAGTAAGGCAACTACCACACTGGGCGCGCCATACCACCACCAGTGTAATGGTGTTGGGTAGGCAAACTGTTGTAGCCACTCTGTAACGTAATAATGCACCAAGGGTATGGCTATGACAATAGCAGCCAGCACCAAAGGTACATACCCTGCGGCCAGTTTAAGTATAATTTGCCCCTCAGTTGCCCCCAGTACTTTACGAATGCCCACTTCTTTGGTGCGCCTGTTGGCCATAAAGGCTGCCAGGCCTAAAAGGCCCGCCATAGCCATGGCTATGGCAAGGGCAGAGAATAACACGAACAAAAGGCTACGTTTTTGATCTTTGGCATACTGTTGGTTAAAGTGGCGGTCTAAAAATCGGTAATCATTCATGGGCTGGCCCATTACCTTTTGGTAGGCATTGGCCATGGCGTCAAGCGCTGCTTTAGTGGGGCCAGCGTAACGAACCAGCACATAACGGGCACTTCTGGTATAACGCATGACCATGGGCACCACAGGGTGGTGTAATGACAGGTGATGGTAGTCGGCCAACACCCCAACTACCCGATCGGTCCACTCGTCAGAGTGAAACGTTTTACCCACAGCTTCATGGGGTTGCCACCCCAATTGTGTGGCCAGGCTTTGGTTAATAACAATACCTGCTTGTGCAGTATCATGCTGTTGCCTGTTATAAAAGGGCTCCCCTGCAACCAGGCCCACCGCCAGGGCATCAAAATACCCATGGTCTACCCATACCTGTTTAAAAATATGGTTCTGCCTGTTGCCGTTTGTGGTGACTGAAAAAGTATTGATGCTGGGGTCGCTGCCTGGCAGGTCAAACGTGCAGCCCACGCTGTTTACCATGGGCAGTTGTTGTAAAGCAGTCTTTAATGGTTGGTACATGGGCCGGTTAGAATGGTCAAGGTGCAAAACAAACACCTGCTGGCTGGTAAACCCAAGATCAGTATTGGTCATGTACTGCAACTGCTGGTATACTGCCAGGCTGGCAATACTTATGAGCAGGGCCATAACCAGTTGCAGTGCCACCAATGTTTTACGTAGTGGCAGCCCACGCCCTAAACGCTCTTGTATTAAAAACTGCCCCTGCAATACCTTGGCTGCCTGCATATGTGACAGGTAAATGGCCGGGTAGGCACCAGCCAGCAAGCCAAAACATACCAGGGCTAAAGGCACGCCAACCAAAAGGGGGCCATACAAAAGGTTTGAAAAGCCTACTGACTTACCGGTTAGCTGGTTAAACAGAGGTAGTAAAACTGTAAAAAGTATTGCTGCCCCAATAAAAGCCAGCCCAACCTGTAAAAACGACTCAACCAAATACTGCCGCACCAATTGCGCCCTTGGGGCCCCAAAGGCTTTCCTAATGCCAGTTTCTTTTGCCCGGTACATGGCCCTGGCTGTACTCATATTAACATAATTAATGGCTGCAATGAGCAGCAACAGGGCTGCTACGCCTGCAAAAGCATAGAGGTAAGTTATATTGCCGGTGTTGGGGGCCAGCTCAAAGTCTCGGTGTGAATAAAAGTGAATGCCAGGCAGGGGCTGCATGCTAAATTGAAACTGGCCGCCACCCATTTGGGCCACCCGTGGCTGCATAATTTCTTCATCTATGCGTTTGAACGCTGGTTGTAGGTTAGCCGGTGTGGCTCCCTGCCTCAGTCGTACATAGCTGCACCAGTTCCAGTCTTTCCAGCTGGTCAGGTACTCATCACTCGTGGGCGAGGCGTAAACCTGGCTGCTCAGGTGGCTGTTGCCCTGCTGGTTGGCCAGCACCCCGGTAACAGTATAGGCCATACTGTCATTGCGCAATACCACCTGCCCTAGTACATCTGACGTACCAAAATACTGCCTGGCCAGCTGTTCAGTAATAACCATTTGATTGGGGGCTGCCAGGGCAGTACCTGGGTTGCCTTGCAGCCAGCGGTAATGCAACAGGCCAAATAAGTTTTGGGTGGCTGTTACGGCACCCTCTACCGCAATGGTTTCGCGGTTGGGCTTCAATAAGGTAAGGCCGCGTAGGGGGCGCACCAGCGCATATTGTTCAATGGCTGTTTCAGTACTGGCCAGGGTAGGGGCAAGGGCAGCCGGGGTCACTGCCACGCTTCTGTCAGACTCACCAAACTGTACGTCCATCACTACACGGTACAGCCGCTGGTAATGGTTGTGGTGGCGGTCATACTGGTATTCGTCAGCAATATAAGTGCCCAGCAGCAGGCTGGCTGTTAGAGCCAGACCCATGCTCAGGGTGTTAATGGCGGTGTATGAGGTGTTGCGCCGCATTTGGCGCAGGGCAATTATCACGTGGTGGTACAGCATGCCAGCAAAGTAGCCTGTTGGCAGCTAAATGCGCAATACATTTGCAGTAACCTGTAGGGTTTTTGCAGTGAGAAGCATTAACAATGAACAGTTAACAATGAATAATGAATAGAATTACGTTGTGGCCTTCTTGCTGATTCTAATTTACTCTAAAACCTGCTGTGGGCCGGGGGCTATGTCCATTCTAATGCGCCAGTCAGTCGGGAAGTAATTATTTAACCTGGGGCCAATTTGCTTTACCCAGCCCAGCGGTATGTTATGGTAGGTTACCAGGTGCCATCCGTTTTTTGTAGTATCAGCCACAAAGGTTTCCTTCTTCAGGTAAGTGAGGGCGGTGTGGCCATCAAGCGGCAGTTGGTCAAAAGCAGAGGTATTACAGCCTGCCAGCAGTGCCAGTTGGTGGTGTGGGTTCAGGTTTTTCTTTTTCACTTCT